>NZ_JABJWD010000045.1:0-15738 GCF_013155425.1 Gluconacetobacter entanii
CCCCCGAGACACTTGTCATCCCACCAACCCCAAGCCATAAAAAACGGGAACTCTCCTTTTGAGTGGATACAAAAAGGGGGGCACGTCAGTGTCATGGCGCGATTTCTTCCATGTGTCCCCGTGCCATCCGGAACCGCGTCCCGGCCATGCGCCCCGCCTGCCCCATGTCGTGCGAGACCAGGACAATGGCCGTCCCCTGCGCCCTTGCCTCCTGAAGAACGGCTTCAACCCTGTCCGTCGTGGCGGCATCCAGCGCCGAACAGGGTTCATCAAGCAGCAGGACACGGGGATGCAGCAGCAGGGCGCGGATCAGGGACAGCCGCTGGCGTTCCCCCGTGGACAGGCGTGACAGCGGCGAGCGCAGGCAGTCTTCCCGCAGGCCAAGGCGCGCGACCAGCGCGCGCACCGCGTCCGTATCCACCATGTGGTCCAGCACGATATCGGACCACCACGCGGGTTCCGCCGGGACATATTGCACCAGGCGGCGCCACTGCGCCGCAGGCATGCCCGAGCAGGCCTGTCCATCGATGCGTGCATCGCCTTCATGCGGGTCAAGATCCGCGATCATGCGCAGCAGTACCGACTTCCCGCTGCCTGATGACCCGGTGATCGCCACGCACGCCCCCGCCGGGACAGTGAATGCAAACGGGCCACCATGGACGCTGCGCAAGGCCAGTACCTCCAGCGCCACAGGCCTGGCCTGATCTGTCGCTACAGTCATCCATCCTCCTGAACAGCCATCCCTGCCCGTTCGCGCGAAGACATCAGCCACGTTGCGTCCAGTCCCGGGCCTTTTCCCATATCTGAATTTCTCGATATGAGGAAATATTATATCCTCGCCGGACATGGCGACCGGCATCGCGCCGGTGTGCATGGCCCGGGCTACGGTCCATTTATGGACAGGTCCCGGCGACAGGACGGCCTGCCCCCGCGCCAGCCCGATGAAACCGGCCAACGCTGTAGGCGTTGGGAACCCTGCCTGTTTGCCCATAATCGGATATTACCATGATGCTGGATCGCCGTTCCTTTCTGGCATTGTCCGGACGAACGACGCCGGCGGCCATGATCCCGCGCCGGGGCCGTGGCGCTGGCCCCGTCATGGGTGGAAAAGCGGACCATACGCTGCGGATCGCCACGGGACAGGTCGAACTTGCCCCCGGGCGCATCATTTCAACCACGCTTTATAATGGCCAGTTTCCCGGCCCCCTGCTGCGGCTTGAGGAAGGCAGGCTCAGCGTGATCGACATCTTCAATGATACCGATACGCCGGAACTGGTGCATTGGCATGGCCGGGGGCGATCTCAACCGTGGTACCTATACCGGGCAGGTCGGGCTGGTCTATATCGAGCCGAAGGATAATCCTGGCGCCCATGACCGCGAGATATTCCTTGTGCTGAAGGAATTCGCGCCATTCTTCAGCCGTGGCGGCGACATGGCGGTGGGTGCGCTTGCGGGCGACCCGGTAGCCGAACTCCAGCGGCTGGGAAAGGGCGCCGACGCGGTCGCCACGCAAGGGACGAAGGGGTTCGAGGTCGGCTACAGGTCATTCACGATCAACGGCCCATTCAATAAGGTGGCGTATAAGCTGGTGCTGCCGGATAGGGCGCCGTCGGGTAAGCAGGCACGACCGGCACGACCGGTACAGGCATCGCCACGCCTGTAGTGGCAGCAACCACGCCCGCGATCAGTCCGGTTACCGCCGCCACAAGCAGGTACTGCGCTCCGGACTGCATCCAGTAATAGCCTGATGGCGGTGCCCACAGGCCATGGTAGCGCCGCCAGTCACGGCCCCGCCACTGCCACGACGGTCATGACCGCCATGCCCCCATGGCGGATCCGCACGGGCCGTCGCACTGGTCAGGATCAGGTAGGCTGACAGGATGGCGGCCGGAAATCGATCTATCATGGTGCCTCCATCGGCAAGCAGGGTAAGGAACACAGGCTCTCATGGCTTATGCATGAACGTACGCCCCCCCCCCCGCGCCAGGACAGGGATTGACATTATTTTATATATCCACAATCAAAGATATATGGATATGGAATCGGCCCTTGCCGCGCTCAGCGCCCTGTCCCAGTCCACGCGGCTGGCTATCTTCCGCCTGCTTGTGCGCCATGAACCGGACGGCCTGCCCGCCGGACATGTCGCTCGCCATCTTGATATGCCGCAGAACACGATCTCGACCCACCTGGCGATCCTGACACGTGCCGGCCTGCTGAGCGCGCAACGCCACAGTCGGCAGATCGTCTATCGCGCCTGTCTTTCTCGCCTGCAGGACCTGATGCTCTTCCTCGTCAGGGACTGCTGTGCGGGCAGTCCCGAACTCTGTGCGCCCCTGATCGCGACCCTGTCCTCCTGCTGTCCGTCCCCCGAATCCTGCTCATGACCATCACGATCTATCACAACCCGGCCTGCGGCACGTCGCGCAATGTGCTGGCACTGATCCGCAACAGCGGCGAGGAGCCTCGCATTATCGAGTATCTGAAAACGCCTCCCAATCGTGCGGAACTGGTCGATCTGATTGCCCTTATGGGCGTTCCGGTGCGCTCGGTCCTGCGGGAAAAGGACACGCCCTTTCACGAACTTGGCCTCGATAATCCGGCCCTGAGCGATGACGCGCTGATCGATGCCATAATCGCACACCCAATCTTGATGAACCGACCGATCGTCGTCACCCCGCTCGGCGTTGCGCTCTGCCGTCCGTCCGAGACGGTTCTGGACATCCTGCCCAACCCACAGCAGGGCGCATTCGTCAAAGTGGACAACGAGAAAACCGTCGATGAATCCGGAAAGCGGATCGTCTGATGCTGGCGCTTCTGATTTTCGTTGTCACGCTGGTTTTTGTCATCTGGCAGCCTCGGGGGCTGGGCATCGGCTGGAGCGCAATGGCAGGTGCCGCCGTGGCTCTGGCGGCTGGTGTGATCCACTGGCACGACATTCCGGTCGTCTGGCACATCGTCTGGGACGCGACCTTCACCTTTATCGCGCTGATTGTTATCTCGCTGTTGCTGGACGAGGCCGGGTTCTTCCATTGGGCCGCCTTGCACGCGGTGCGTTGGGGCAAAGGGCGAGGCCGGACGCTATTCCCGCTGATCGTGGTGCTGGGAGCGGCCATTGCAGCGGTTTTCGCCAATGACGGCGCGGCCCTGCTGCTCACGCCCATTGTCATCGCCATCCTCACTCAACTCCGCCTGAGCCATACTGCAGCCCTGGCCTTCATCATAGCGACCGGCTTCGTCGCGGACACCACCAGCCTGCCGCTGGTCATCTCCAATCTGGTGAACATCGTCAGCGCCAATTTCTTTGGCATTGCGTTCGATCGCTATGCCACGATCATGGTCCCTGTCGATCTGGTAGCACTTGGTGCAACGCTGGCCGTCTTGTGGCTGTGGTACCGGCGGCAGGTGCCTGCGACCTATCCCGTCGCCGAACTGCCCGCACCTGCCACGGCCATTCGTGACCCTCATGTATTCCGAGCGGCATTTCCGCTGCTAGCCCTGGTTCTGGCGGCCTATTTCCTGACCGCGCCGTTTCATATCCCGGTCTGTGTCGTAGCCTGCCTGGCCGCTGCAATCCTGCTGCTCGTCGCCGGATATGGCCGGGTGATCTCTGTTCGCAAGGTGCTGCGGGGTGCCCCGTGGCAGATCGTGATCTTCTCCCTAGGCATGTATCTGGTGGTCTATGGGCTGCGCAATGCCGGGCTGACCGACTATCTTGCGACCGCACTGGTCTGGCTCGGTCATCAAGGGACGTTCACGGCCACCATCGGCACCGGCTTTCTAGCGGCTGTTCTGTCGTCCATCATGAACAATATGCCGAGTGTGCTGGTCGGGGCGCTGGCGATCCAGCAGGCTCACGACATCACGCCGCTGACACGCGACCTGATGATCTATGCCAACGTCATCGGCTGCGACCTCGGGCCGAAATTCACGCCCATTGGTAGTCTCGCAACACTGCTGTGGCTGCATGTGCTGGCATCCAAGAATCATCGGGTCACGTGGGGGCAATACATGAAGGTCGGGCTGGCCATCACCCCGCCGGTCCTGCTGGCCACGCTCATCGCGCTGGCCCTGTGGCTGCCCCGGGTCAGCCACCCGTAACGCATGAAGGGAACCGCTCCATGACCGCACCTGACTTGCCCGCCCTGCATCCGGAATATCTCGAACGGGTTGACCTCGCGCGGCTTGAGCCACACCCACGGGTTGACCATCCGCCCCGCATCCTGCTGCTCTATGGCTCGCTGCGACCACGCTCGTTCAGCCGCCTGCTGGTGCTGGAGGCGGAGCGCATCCTGAAAGCCCTCGGCGCGGAAACGCGGATATTCGACCCGACCGGCCTGCCGGTGGCGGATTCCGTACCTGCCACCCATCCAAAGGTGCAGGAACTGCGCGCACTCTCGCTCTGGTCGGAAGGCCAGGTCTGGTGCAGCCCCGAACGGCACGGTAACATAACCGCTGTGTTCAAAAACCAGATCGACTGGTTGCCACTGTCCGAAGGCTCGATCCGTCCGACGCAGGGCCGCACGCTGGCGGTGATGCAGGTCTCAGGCGGATCGCAAAGCTTCAATTCCGTCAATGCCCTGCGGGTTCTGGGCCGATGGATGCGGATGTTCACCATCCCCAACCAGTCCAGCGTGCCGATGGCCTATACGCAATTCGGTGATGATGACCGGATGAAGCCCTCCCCGCTCTATGACCGCATGGTGGATGTCATGGAGGAACTGATGAAGTTCACATGGCTGCTGCGGGACCGGGCCGATTACCTCGTTGATCGCTATAGCGAGCGCAGGCAGGACCATCGCCCGCCTGAAGCGCGGTGAGGCCGGGACGGGACGGAACCGTTCAACGTGGTGATTGCGGATGGCGGCCATGCTGCGGGGCCGTAAGCCTGCTACGCTCCAGCCAACGCCAAAGCGGCAACACTTCAGGCTTACCATATCCGTGATCCTGTGATCTGGATTAATAAACCCCAATCTTCGTGCGACCATCTTGTAGCTTTATCAAAGCTCTTGTAAAAACAAAAAGAAATACTTTGTCATGAACATAGCGTTATGGAATCTTTCCAATTGAAAACCTCCATAAACAGTAAAATCCGTCACGATCCACAAGAAACTACCAAGGTTCTTGTGGTCAACACCCTCCTGACGTGAAGACAAACACCGTGTCCTGATTTCGCATATAGCGATCTTCCTATACCGCCTTGATGTGCCTGGGCATCATAGCCTGCTCATGCCGTTGGCCACGGTCGTTCGAGATTACCAGGATAAAAGCAATAGTGGCGGTCACCGATATTGTACCGGCCCACCTGACCGACACCACTACGAAAGGGGTTCACCCCATGTCACCCTTACAGTCGAGTTGCGCCCTGCCTGAGGCTGCCACGTCTCGAAATGGACGGGAAGGCATCTGTCTTGATCATGACCAGTCCTTGCAGCAATGGATCCTTGCATGATGACCGAAACCTGCAAGGTCCTGATGATCTTCCCGCTTTTCAACGCCAATTCATTCTGGAACTACAAGGAAGCCTGCGATCTTGCGGGCGCACGCTATCCGGCGGCCCCCCTTGGCCTGGTCACGGTCGCAGCCCTCCTGCCCCGGGACTGGGAAGTCCGGCTGGTCAACCGCAATACCGAAGACCTTGTGGATGCCGATTACGACTGGGCCGACATGGTCATGACCGGCGGCATGCTGCCGCAGCGCAATGATGCGCTGCACATCATCGAGACCTGCCGCGCGCGCGGCAAGCCGGTGGTGGTGGGTGGCCCCGACGTGACCTCCAGCCCATCGCTTTACAGCGCCGCCAATTTTCAGGTTCTGGGCGAGGCCGAAGAGATCATGGATGATTTCATCGCCGTCTGGCACAGCGGCGTGCGGCAGGGCATGTTTGAGGCTCCCATGGGCAAGACGGATGTGACCAAAAGCCCATTGCCGCGCTTTGACCTGCTCAAGCTGGATCAGTACCTGCACGTGGGCATCCAGTTCTCGCGCGGTTGTCCGTTCAGTTGCGAGTTCTGCGACATCATTGAACTCTATGGCCGAGTGCCGCGCACCAAGACCAATGCGCAGGTCATGGCCGAACTCGATGCCCTGTACGCGCTTGGCTATCGCGGACATGTGGATTTTGTCGATGACAACCTGATTGGCAACAAGAAGGCGCTCAAGAAATTCCTGCCCGACCTGAAACGCTGGCAGAACGAGAAGAACTTTCCATTCGAGTTCTCGACCGAGGCATCGATCAACCTTGCCGATGATGCCGACCTGCTGCGCAGCCTGGCCGATACCAATTTCTTCGCCATATTCGTCGGCATCGAAAGCCCGGATACAGACTCCCTCGTGCTGATGCAGAAAAAGCAGAACACGCGGCGCAGCCTGCAGCAGAGCATCGAGACGATCCACAAGGCCGGGATTTTCGTCAATGCGGGCTTCATCGTGGGTTTCGACAGCGAAAAGGGCAGTGTCGCCCAGGGCATGATCGACTGTATCGAGGATACGTCCATCCCAGTCTGCATGGTCGGCCTGCTTTACGCCCTGCCCACGACGCAGCTGACGCGGCGCCTGCTGGCGGAAGGCCGCCTTTTTTCCGGCAGTGAACAGACGCAGTCGGGCGACCAATGCACGGCGGGGCTGAATTTCGAGACAAAACGCCCGCGTCGCGACGTGCTGAACGATTACAGGACGGTGCTTGCGGCCATCTATGACCCAGTCGCCTATTTCGGCCGCGTGCGCAGGCTGGGCCGGATGCTCGGGCGCAAGCGCGCGCACCGGATGATAAAGGATGATTTGCGCAGCTTTGTCCGGCTCATGTTCCGCATCCACCGTGCGGGGCCGGGAACGGCCGGGCAGTTCTGGCGCATGATGCTGGACTGCGCCCTGCATAACCCGCGCGCGCTGCCCTATGTGGTGATGACAAGCGCGCTTTACCTGCATCTTGGCCCGTTTTCACGCCAGGTCATTGCCGAGATCGACCGCGAGATCGCGGATGTGGACCAGGGCCGCTGGCACGTGCCGCCCGTTGTACGTCATGTCAAGGCAGAACTCGTGCCAGTCTAAACCGTGTTAAGGGAAGATGAAGGAGTATGCATGATGTACAATAAAAGCGCTAATATGCATTGCCTGTTAAAGCGCATTTCGTATAAATTCCGACATAACGAAGCTATTCCACTTATCAAAATATATATTGAATTAATGAAAAGAATTGTTCAATAAATAATTTGTTTTAAATTTTATTATACGATATTTTCTCGAAAAATGAGGCGCATCTGGCATAATCATCATATATGGTTATTTACAATCATATTATTGAAAACCTTCTCTTTTGCATATGCCCAGCCTGTTCCCGTAAGCGTGCTGAGCGCGGGCGTTACGCCACAGCAGAATATTCCCGACCATATTGACCCGCGCACCCATCTGTCCGGCAACTGGGGCGGAATACGGAACCGG
The DNA here is from genome assembly GCF_013155425.1 of Gluconacetobacter entanii. Taxonomy (NCBI): domain Bacteria; kingdom Pseudomonadati; phylum Pseudomonadota; class Alphaproteobacteria; order Acetobacterales; family Acetobacteraceae; genus Gluconacetobacter; species Gluconacetobacter entanii. Next base: position 7,438 of record NZ_JABJWD010000045.1, read on the forward strand.
CTGCTGGCACAGGGAATTGATATCCGTATATCGGATACCAATGAATTCTGGTCCAACCCGGTGGGGGGCGCGCAGGCATCCAGCAACTACATCGGGTCCGCCGCGGTTGAAATGGTGACGGATCTGCACACCCTCACGGGCCTGCCACTGGGTACATTTGACATCAGCGCCATGGAAATCCGTGGGCGACCATTCAGTAATACGCCCCTGTATGTTTTCAACCAGACATCGAATATCGAAGCGGATGATAACGGGCGGCTATATGAACTGTGGTACAGCCAGAAATTCATGGGAGAACGCCTGGCCTTCCGGATTGGCAAGCTGGATCTCGGGCATGACTTCATGGTCAGCAGCGTCGGGCTGAACTTCCTCAACGCGTCCTTTTCCTGGCCCATCATGCCCGATAATGACCTGTATGACCAAGGCCCCGTCTCCCCCGTGGCCACGCCTGCGATACGGTTGCGCTATACCCTGTCCCCACACTGGAATTTCCTGTTCGCGGCAGCCGATGACAATCCTGTGGGCGGCCCCTTCATCAACGCGAAGGACCCGTGGAACCAAAACCGCGACCCCGGTGGCACGCGCTTCAGTTTCCGCACGGGCGCTCTTTTCTTCGGGGAGGTCCAGTACCGGCGGACCCTGTACGGAAGGCAGGGCACATATAAACTTGGCGGTTACTTTGATACCGGACGCTTTCCCGACCAGTCCGATCTCAGAAAAAACCATAAAACCAACTGGGCCGTCTACGCCATTGCGGATCAGACGCTGCAGCATTTCGGGCGAATAACGGAGCTTGACGCTTTCATTCGGGGGAACTGGACAGCGGACACCGACCGCAACCAGATCGTCTATGCCGCAGATGCTGGGTTTACCCTGAAGGGGCCGTTTGGACGTGCAGGCGACATGGCGGGGTTTGGTGCGGGCCTGGGGGCGGCTAGTCCCTATCTTGCCCAGGCGGACCGGCGTTCTGGCCTGCCCATGCAGGGCACCGAATATCATCTGGAGTTGACCTATCAGATCCCAATCACGCCATGGTTCATGCTTCAGCCTGATATTCAGGGCATCATATCGCCCAGTGGTGGTGTTCTCGATAATAAAGGGCAGCATGTGCATGACGAAGCCATCTTCGGTCTGCATAGCAGCGTAACATTCTGAACCATTCTGTACAAGGTTTTTTTGAAAAGATCCGACCAGACTGTGTTGCCCCGCCTTTTCATTCTAGGTTCAGCTAGAAATTCACATTGGTATGCAACCCGAATACGGCTTCATTACCAATCAGGCGCGTCGGACAGGATGGATCTCCCGTGCCGCCCGAGGGGTTCAGGACATATTGGAAATCGGGCTGCACGACCATCCATGGTGTGATCTGGGCCTGATAGGTCAGTTCAAAATGATTTTCGTTTCCCTGCACCAGCGCACCGCGCGCGCGATCATAGGCACGCACGCCTGATGTGACGCGACCGATACCCCAGCCCAGACCAAGTGTATCATTCGTCCTGCCTGAAAAGGGCGCCTTCAGGTTAAGGCCGGCATCAATGGCGAAGTTTATGATATTGCGATCACCACTATTACCCGTCGCCCGGACAAACAGGCCAAGTGCGCGTGATGCATCAGGCGACGGACGCCAGATCAACTGGTCGATTATCCCGTAAATCAGCCAGTTTCCCCGATCCCAGCGGGGTGTACCACCATCCGCGCCAAGAGACAGTCCCTGTGTGTTATATCGATAGTCCGGAAATCGTGCCGTATCATAATAGCCTCCAAGTTTATAAACGCCTGACAGGCCCGGATGACTGGCCGCGCGTCCACTGTCGCCAGATTGAGGATTGAAGGCATACTGAATTTCGGTAATCAGTAGCGCGCCGGTTCCCATATTGAACTGCGTGCCACTTCCATCCCTTATGGTCTGGCTGGTGGGGTCCGCCGGGTTTCCGGTCACGCCAAAGACACTGCTATCCTGATTACCCGACGGATTGTCATCCGCCGCCGCGAACATGAATGTGTATTTTTCACCGGGTCGGTAGCGCAACCGGATTGCGGGAGCTGCAAGCGGCCATGAAGGACCGCCAGCATAAAGATTGACCGAAGGACCCATTGGCCATCCGAAATTGGCGTTGAGGTACAGGGACGCGTAATCGCTGATCAGGAATTCCGTATCGAGATCCTGCTGGCCGATCTTGACGTCCAGCGCGCCCCTGAGAAAGGACTGCTGGTACCAAAGTTCAAACAGGCGGGTGGAGCGATCCGCCTCAAATCCGCTGATGGGGTTGAAATTGCCCAGATGGTCCTGAGTGACGGCACGTCCCCGGATCTGCAGGGCACTGATGTTGATTGTCGCGCCTTTAAGCCCGATCATCCTTTCCAGATCCGCCATCAGGGTCGGCATGGTAATGCCGATATAGGAAGGGCCCGTGCCCGATCCCCTGCCATCGCCATTGGTACTGCCGATCCCGCCCGTGGCGTTACCCCATAACTCGTTGACGTCCTGAATGCTCAGCGTCAGGCCGTAGCGGGCCAGCCATGGACGCAATCCCCCCATATTCCCCAGCAGGCTCCCACCGGCAGACGGCGTATCTTGGCTGTGGCTGGTCGTGATTGCGCCTGCTTGCCAGGAATCACGCACGGTCGCCGGGTCAATCTGGGCCAAGAAAGGTGTACTGGCGCCCAGATGGGCCTGCCCACCCGCAATGGCGGTCTGGGCCTGCCCCGCAACGGAGATGAAACCGCCGATGCCCCAGAAGAAAATTCCCTCACATACACGCCGGGACAATCGGGTAACGCAAACCGCCGGAATCCTGCGTGATGTCAGTTCGCACGGTCGCAAATGTTTCTCATATTATCGTAAAAAAGGTCGTAATCCAGACAGATATCATATACCCGGTCTTCTTTCCACAACATGATGTTTTTGTTAAAGACACAATGTGAATAAAAGAGAATTGTGATATTATATCGTTCTCGTAATTTAATTTATTATTTTTAAAAAATATGCCTGAAGGTCATAAAAAGGTGTCTATTCTGCTTTGGCGATGGACGAAAACACATAGCGGAAAATAAATTATCGCGGCTGCCGCTTCTATGGAAAACAATTCAGACTTTTCACTTTGGCTGCCTGCACAAAATGATCGCCGGCATGCGTGGTAATACTGAGTACCATGCTGCCTGCTACAAGGATTGGCCGCCCTACCATTGCTCATAACGGCTGATCTCTTGCTAGCAGCGTCTCCCCCGTGACCTTATTTTCCGTGTTCAGGTTCACGTCATGTCTGCGTGTTACAAGAACAGCGAGCATCGGCATGATGGCATGGCCAGGGTCAGGTGCCAGGAGGCCGGACAAATATTATGAGATCGATAGTGCATTACGGATTGGCAATCCTGATGATAGTCAGCATATCCGGCTGTGTGGCGCGCGCCGAAACAGAAACAGAAACAGAAACAAACGGTATTTGCGAGACAGTGGAACAGGGTATCCGGCTGCATGTCGACGGCACGTATGGCGGATATCCCCATTCCGTCCTGCGTGATGCGGTGCTGGAGAGCGTAGCCTGTCCTTCGGGGGATGCAGAACTACGCGCTTTCCATACCATTGCGATACCGCCGCCCCATATGCGTATTGCCGTCATGCGCCCCATCGGGCAGGGCCAGCAGGGATCGCTGTCCATCATGCTGTTTTCACAAGGGCATTTCGTTATCGGCGAACGGATGTCCCTCTCTCCTTTCTCACGCACCCAGTCTCCTTTTTCGGTAAAGGCAGACATCAACCTTGCAACAGCACGCCTATGGGGCGATCTGGCGAACCGGATCGCACAGGGGAAGCGTGCCATTCCATAACGGGGAAACAAGCTCAGTCCATCACATTTGCGATCCGGTTTACCGAAAATGGCCGTAGCTTGCACATATTCTGCGATGTCATTAGGTCACGGGCGCCACACAGTTATCTGGATACAGGTTCCTTGCTCGCTGCCGGTGTCGTCGTGGGTTTACCATCTCCATTCGTTTTTTACAGTCTGAACACCAACGGACCGCAGGTATCGGCAAGGCGGCCAATCGTTCAGGTTCGCGTCATGTTTGAGTGATATGATCGTTCGGATGAAATACAAATCTGGCCTTTCCCCAGCACGTTATGACGCACCAACAATCATTTTCCACTGGGGATGCACGGCCATTATCATACTGCAGTTCGCAACCGCGAATTTATGGGGCCTGTTCCGGAACCCGCTACACCATCAACTGGTGGTGACCCACCTGACGGCAGGCATGGTACTGAGCGTTCTGTTTCCCGCACGCCTGCTATGGCGACTAGGCTGGGGACGGCAGATCCGCGCCGCCGATCGCTGGCTTGATGCCATGCTGGCACGCTGCGTGGAATACAGCCTGTATGGTTTAGTCCTGCTGGAAATCCTCCTGGGATATCTGTGGCGATGGGGCAATGGGCAGGCCATGAGTTTCCTGTCCATCCAGATCATGCCGCCCTTTGGCAGGTTTCCGACATCGACAGTCGGCATTCTGCACTGGCTGCACCAGTGGAATGGCTGGCTGATCATCGTGCTTGCCACGGGTCATGCGCTGGCCGCGTGTTTTCATTACTTCATTCTCCGGGACAATGTTTTTCAGAGAATGCTGCTGACAGGGAATGTATCCGATGAATATGGAAAGTAAAATACCGCTGCGCCCCAAAGAAATCCACGCGACCTCCCGTCTGGGCTGGCTGCGGGCCGCTGTTCTGGGGGCGAATGATGGTATCCTGTCAACATCCAGCCTGATCATTGGTGTCGCCAGCGCCCATGCGACACAGGGGAGCATCCTGCTGGCTGGAATTTCCAGTCTGGCTGCCGGGGCCATGTCCATGGCCGCAGGGGAATATGTGTCCGTTAGCTCGCAGGCGGATTCTGAGAAGGCTGACCTCGCCCGCGAAAAAAAGGAGCTTGGCAGTAGCTGGGACGCTGAAGTGAGCGAACTGGCCGGGATATACCGTCAGCGTGGCCTGGATGATATTCTGTCACGCAAGGTTGCCCTTCAGCTCATGAAGCATGATGCACTGGGGGCGCACGCCCGCGATGAACTCGGCATTTCGGACGCGACTGCGGCGCGCCCGGTACAGGCCGCCTTTGCATCGGCTAGCGCATTCTCTTCCGGTGCCATACTGCCCGTGCTGGCAGCCCTGCTGTCGCCAGCCAGCGTGGTCTCGTGGAGTGTATCCGCTGTATCCCTGATTGGTCTGGCGGTGTTGGGAGTCGTGGGTGCGCGTGCAGGTGGGGCCTCACCATGGCGTCCGGCAATGCGGGTCATATTCTGGGGCATCGTAGCGATGGCCGTGACGGCTGCCATCGGCCGGATATTCGGGGTACAGACATAATGTATTAAATATTTCTGTATATTGAACGAATGGAATGATATCGTGAATGTACTTCTTGTAATTGTGCTATCAAAGGCTGTCGTTTCAGTGCTCTGCATGCGACTTGTATTTCATTTATATCGTGACAAAAACAATATAATATTACATAGAAATGGGTCTGTGGGATAATGCTATCCCGGCAATAGATAGTGGGCATCAACTTCCTTGAAGACTTTCCCAAGGCGGCTATGGGAACCCCGCTTCTCCTGCGGGACGCGAATTATATGCGCAGTGATCTCTATTCCGTTGTCGCTGCGATCGTTAATGGCCGACTACGATGTCGGACCGAAAGGCATTTGCCTACACGCCATGGTCATCCTGCTTGCGTACCCATCTCATCCAGGATGGCCGAACCGGGCATGCATGCAAGATCATCCTATACCGCCAGGGAGTCACGCACTCATGACATAACCGCTACCCCTGACGGTGTGGATCAGAGGTTGGCCGTCCTGCCCCAGTTTTTCCCGCAGACGACAAATATGCGTTTCGACGATGTTCGTACGAACCGGGAAATCCATATGCCAGACATCCTTCAGCAACATTTGCCGGGAAAGCACCGTGCCTGCATTCCTCATGAAATATTCCAGAAGTTTTAGTTCCTGAGGCTGCAGAAGAACCTTTTCGCCATTCCGTGTCACTGCAAGCGTCAGCAGATTGAGTTCAACGTCAGCCACATTCATTATTGTTGTATGCTGGAAGGAAGATGATCGACGAAGCAGTACCTGCACGCGCGCGACCAACTCGCGTAATGCAAATGGCTTGATCATGTAATCATCCGCACCATGCCGCAGACCGGCGACACGGCTTGGTACGCCATCCATCGTCGTCAGGAACAGGACTGGCGTCATGATGGCATAAGAGCGCATGCGCATGAGAATTGTCAGTCCATCCAGACCAGGCAGCATGCGATCCAGAATGACGATATCCCACGTTTGCGACAGGGCATGCTGCGATCCATCGGTCCCGTTAGCGACACAAACCACGTCAATTCCGCTTTCCTCCAGTCCCTGCCGCACGTAATCCGTAGTTGCGTGGTCATCTTCAACCAAAAGCAGGCGGGGGCGTGTTACCAGCGTCATGAAGCAGGCCAATCAACAAATTTAATGTCCCGCCCAGCGAGACTGAGTTCTTGATCAGGTTATCAGAATCATTGTTACATGACACCATCCATGACGATGGATAGACAATTATTGGCATTTTTTAATGTATCGACCATGTCTCCAAATTGAATACAGAATAAATAATATCAATATTTCATGTGATACATATCATAAATGTGGATGTATATGTATTATATTTTATACGGTATTAAAACAAATACTACGTACGCGCAGGCATATAAAAAATAAAAGACGGTAAGTTCTCTCCGGACAGGACAAGGCAAAGGGGTTAACGCGGAAAGACCATTGAGGGTAAAGTCAGGCCACAGGGCTGGAGCCTATGCCAACCGGACCTGTCATGATCGGGGACGGGTGGATCTTGTCCGGTCATCCATATCCTGAGAGGATGTCGCTACATGATAAATATGTCCAATGATGTCGTGGAATAGGATATCCCGACGCCGAAATGTGGAGACACGACGTATCATCGCCACGACGTCGTTTCGTATCGTCACGTTGTTCGCCGGTCTTTTTATATTGGGCGGCATGGTCATGACTATAACGTCAGGCCTTTACAGCCAGTCAACCATGCGCCAGCAGATCCGCCGGGAAGTGGAGAACGAGAGCCATGAGACATTTGCAGATGCTGGTGTTGCGGATGTCCGTCATCTCCTGCCAGTTGTGCAAGGACTGATCGAACATGAACCCGGTTTCCATTATTTGCTTCAGGACTCCGGACAGGTCATTGTCGCAGGTAACATGCTGCATCTGCGACCAGTGCCGGGCGAACGCTGGCTGGCATGGTCCCATCGCCTGCCGAAAGAAATCAACCAGGATATCGTTTATGGAATAGGTTATCGCCTTGATGACGGCGGCTATTACTTCGTGGGCATGGATGCCTCGCCCCTGACGCATCTCCAACGCGCATTATGGACAACGATCCTGTGGGGCATTGCAGGATTTGGTCTGATAGGGGTAGCGGGCGGCCTTTTCCTGAGCAACCTGATCCTGAAATGGATCGAGACGATAAGCAGGACGGCACGGAGCATCATGCAGGGCGATATGTCTCGCCGCATCCCGCTACGTGGCACGGATGATGAGCTTGATCATCTCTCGGAGAGCCTCAATGCGATGCTCGACCAGAATGAATACCTGATTGCAAGTCTGAAACAGGTCTCCAATGACATCGCGCACGACATGCGCCGCCCGCTGGCGCGTATGCGCCAGAATCTTGAGCGCGCCATTGGGGCACATGGACCTTCCGATACCATGCATGAACAGGTCGAGTGTGCAATCGAGGATCTGGATGCCGCATTGGAAATATTTTCCTCGCTGCTCAAGCTGGCGCAACTTGAGTCCGGGGCATGGAACAACGAAATGGAACCCCTCGATCCCGCACGACTTCTGGAATCAGTTCTAGAACCGTATCGCTCCGTTATCGAAGACAATGGACAGCGCCTGGAAACCGAAATCATTCCCGCCTGCCCTACCGTCACCGGTCATCCAGTCCTTTTACGGCAGGCATTCTCCAACCTGATCGAGAATGCCGTACGCCATACGCCTGACCAGACCACCATCACAGCGACCATAATGCTTTCGGACAAGACCATCACGATAGAAATAGCCGATAATGGTCCAGGCATTCCGGACGAAGCCATGCTTCGGGTATTCGACCGCTTTGTCCGTCTTGATACAAGCCGTACGCATGACGGTAACGGGCTAGGGCCTGTTAGGGCTTGATCCAGTCTGCTGCGGCAGCGATGTGGATGACCGCGAGGAACGACGTTGCTGTTTTTTCATATCTGGTTG
>NZ_JABJWD010000046.1:0-464 GCF_013155425.1 Gluconacetobacter entanii
GTGGCATCAAAGCGGTTGAACAGCCCATCGATCGCACCCGCCTGGGTCAGACGCTTTTGACACAGCCAGACCGTTTTGGCATCCGGCACCCGATCTGAAAGTCCCAGACCAAGGAAACGCATAAAGGAGAGGCGATCGTTGATCAGATATTCCGTCCGCTCATCAGACAAATTGTTGAGCGTCTGGATCACCAGAATTTTGAACATCAGCACAGGATCAAATGGCGGTCGTCCGCCTTTGCTGCCGTCAGAATACGCCAGAGCCTTCTCCAGGTCAGGGCGGAAGACTTCAAAATCCACAGTCCGGGAAAATGCTTCGAGCTGATCACCAAGCCCGCTCAAGCGGGCAAGCCGCTCTTCAACGTCAAAAAATCCCGTCTGCTTCATGATCCATACTCCAATCAACGCAAGGAAAATGGAATCACAGAGCAGACCTCAATACCAGAGGGTTTTTCGAACCCTCCA
>NZ_JABJWD010000047.1:0-93565 GCF_013155425.1 Gluconacetobacter entanii
GCCCAGTCATGCACCCCCGACAGCGCCCGGTCCATCGCCAGCGCCCCCACCCCGCGCACCCCCGGCGGCGGGACATAGGGCCGCAGCCCGTCCCGCGCATCGGGCGGCAGGGCAGACGCCGCACGGCCAAAGCGCGGCATGGCGTCCGCACGCGGCACGACACGCGGTTCACGCCGCACGCGGGGCGGCGTGGGCGCGCGGTGGAACCAGTGTTTCATCGTGTTTTTTCCTGAACGTGTGGAGGCGTCGGCGTGTGCAACACCCGGGCGCTGCCCGGACCCGGCAGGGAGCGCGCTCCCTGCACCCTGATTCATTAAAAGTCATGGTTTCCAAAGGGCAATGCCCTTTGGTGGGGGTTCGGGGGCAAAGCCCCTGAGGACAGTCTCAACGTGCACCATCCGGGCGCTGCCCGGACCCGGCAGGGATCGCGATCCCTGCACCCTGATTCGTTAAAAGTCCTGGTTTCCAAAGGGCAATGCCCTTTGGTGGGGGTCTCGGGGGCAACGCCCCTGAGGGACAGCGTTCAGATCCCCCGCAACGCCGCCGCCGTAAAGGCCGGCATGCGCCGACGGTTGCGGATCACGCCATCCAGCGCATAACGCAGGGCATCAATCCCGTGGTCCCACCCATCGGCCAGCACCGGCAGCACGTCCCCCGTCAGGCGGTCCACGCGCCACGAATACATCCGCAGTTCCCGGGCGATGTTCTCACAACGCGGATGGACGCGGATGCGGCGGAACGCACGCAGGCGGGCGATGCCATCCTGCACCGATCCGGGCCATTTCGCCGCCGCCGTGATGCGAAAGCCAAAGCGCGTGGCAAGGTAGCTGATCGTTTCCGGCCGCGACGCATCGGCGCGCACGGGCCAGTCGCGCGATCCCGGCACCCGGTCGAACAGGGTGGCGAGTTCGTCCATCTCCACCCCCGTCGCAAACACCTCGTGGTCAACATGCACGATGTCATCGGCAATGAAACACCGCACCATCACCGTCGGATCACGCGCAAAGCCCCAGTCCACGCCAAAATACAGCCGCGCGTCGGGCAGGGTGGTGAATTCTGCCACCTCCACATGCCCGCCAAAGACCACCGCATCGCTGCGGGTCCGGCACTCGCCCTCCCACACATGGTCATAGGCGTCCGGGTCGTGGCGCAGCATGCGGCGGCGTTCGGCGTCCAGTTCGGGGGGAAACCACGGGTTGTCGCGCCATCCCACCCGGCGCACGATCGCGTCCGGATCATCGCGCAGGGCACACATCATCTGGTGCATCGGCGCGTCCTCGCGCTCCGGGTTGTAGGTGAACCAGATTTCCGAACCCGGCGCGCGGATGGTCGGCAGAAGGATGTCGAGGCTCGCACGGCTCAGCGTCTGGGCTTCCTCCACCCAGCACAGGTCCACCTTCTCCGTCGATTTGATGGCCTCCACATTGCGGCCCAGTCCACGAAACAGGATTTCCGAACCGCAGGTCGTGGTCATCAGGTTTTCACGGATGCGAAACCACGGCCCCAGGCCCAGCGCCGCAATCTGGTCCGACAGAAGGCGACGCACCGAATCGGCCATCGAACTGTGATATTCCCGACAGCACAGGATGCGCATCGGCCGGGCGGCAGCCATGGCGACGATCACCCGCGCCACCGTCCAGCTTTTGCCGCTGCCGCGCCCGCCATACAGGATCTTGTACCGCGCGGGACGCAGCAGGCCGGCGCAGGCGGGCGGGATTTCGACACGCATCACCGTCATGCCTGCGTGTCCTGCCCCGCCGCCGGGGCGGGCCGCAGCAGTGCTGGCGCAATCAGCAGCGTCGGCGCACCCGGCGCGGGCGGGGTGTCGGCGCTGCTGGCGGCGACCTTGCCCCAGCCCCGGTCGAGCATCTCCTTCAGCGCGGCAAGGCGTGTCGCCTCGCTCGACGCATTGCACGCAAGATCCAGCAGCGCCGCCACCACCACGTCGCGATGGCCGCGCAGCACCGCCTCAAGCGCATGCTGGGGGGATGCGCCGTCGCCGTGATCGGGCATGGGCGGTCCTCCGTCATAACTTTATCCGATGAAAATACCGGCGTTTGCGGGAACCGCCCCCTTTTTACGAAAGCGGTGTCCCGGATACATCCTGGCATGTGGCTGGTGCCTCAAGGTCGCGGGCGCACCCTTGACCGAGTAAGCGCAATATGTCGCGAAACCTGACATCCCTCAAGCAAAAAACGAAACCGCGCCCCGGCACGCCGACAGACCGAAGTCAGTCCCACTGTATCGCGGCGGCTTCGTGGATGATGACCCATTTCTGAAATTCGTTGATGGTTTCATAAATAATGCCATCGTCGGGTTTCTGCGTGTCGGTCACGAACCCGACCCGCCCGATGGAACATTCCAGTACGATCCGTTTTTCCCGGCCCCGGAACAGGGGGGTCCAGATCTGTCCGCCACAAACATGGAAATGATGATGCTTCATGATCAGCATATCTCCCGCACTCGCCTGAAAATGGATTGCATCCATATGGATAAATAAAGGTTAACGCGCGACAATAATCTAGGAATTTCGCCGGATTTTCGTCGAATATTCACGGCCGGACCTGTCCGCCATACAAAACAGCCATGGCAGGCATACGTGGTTTTCAATATGAACGTTGATCATATTCCGGCTCCTGAAGACCGGGATGCATAAAAATTTTGATGCATTTCGTTTCTACTTTTATAGATACATCCAGAATATCAGTTTTTACATCGCAATACTGAACTTTGTACAAAAACGATCCATATTCGTTTCGTTTGTGCCTGGCAACACAAATGTCGTTCAAATCCGCATCCCGTTCCCCTGCCCGTCACGTGACGCACATGTGCAACGCAATGGGGGTCTGTTCCGTTGGGGCTGCACTTATTGTAACCTGCGCGGGCGAGACTGACGCCAGAACGGACAAGGACACCCATGAGCAGCCCCCTTCCCGATCATGCCGAAACCGTTGCCCGGATTGGGGAACTGTTCCGCACCCACGGATATGCCGGCACGTCACTGTCGCAGATCACGCAGGCCACCGGCAAGGGCAAGGGAAGCCTGTACCATTTCTTTCCCGGCGGAAAGCAGGACATGGCCGAACAGGTCCTGGCCCAGGTCGAAGGCTGGTTCAGCGCCAACGTGTTCACCGTGCTGGACACCGCCGCGCCGGATGACGCGATCGCGCGCATGTTCGCCGCCGTGACGCAGTGGTACCGCGCGGGACGGCGCGGCAGCCTGTTTGCCGCCTTCACGCAGGAGGCCGCGACCCGTGCCCTGTTCGCCCGCCGGATCGAGGTGTTCTTCCGCCGCTGGGTCGTGGCATTGCGCAACATGCTGCGCCGCGCGGGCGTGACCGGGGGGCAGGCGACCTACCTAGCCGAAGACACCATCGCCGCCATCCATGGCGCCCTGATGCTGGCGCAGGGGCTGGACACGCCGCGCCTGTTCACCCGCATGATGGACCGCGCGCAGGAGACGCTTTACAACGCGCTGCCGCAATAGGGGATTTCGGGAAGGGCCGGTGGGCCTTTTCCACAGATTCTGGGGAAGGATTCACGCACAATCCTGTGGATAACGGGTAAGTACCCCCTGAATCACGGGAGGTCATCCCCACACAGCCGCCGGTCCCGCGCGGCGTCGGCGGCATCGGCGGCGCGGTTTTCCGCCGCGTCATGCGCGCGGTCCGCGGCCTCCTGCCCCACCCGCGCCAGCGCCGTGCGCAGGGTATCGCACTCATCCTCCAGATAGCCCAGCAGGTCCGCCCCGTCATACGTCCCGTCAAAGCGCGTGGCCGACAGTTCCGCCCGGATCTGCCCCAGTCGCACCAGACGCGCCCGCAACTGCGCCTCATACCGCATCGCCCACGCCTCCACTTCCCCAAACCGCATGACCGTGCCCTCCTGATGTCTGGTCCGAGGCATGATTGTGCGATTTTTATGCACAAAGGCACAAGGGGGAAGGTTATCGGCGCACGCCACACCCGGGCTCTGCCCGGACCCGGCAGGGAGCGCGCTCCCTGCACCCTGATTCGTTTAAAAGTCATGGTTTCCAAAGGGCAATGCCCTTTGGTGGGGGTTCGGGGGCAAAGCCCCTGAGGACACGGGCCGCCACCGTGCAAAAATTTCGCTTGCCTTCCGTGCGCATTTGTCGCACACCAATCTGTATGAAAAAAATGCACACACAGCCGGACCGAGATCCGGCCCCCTGCATCCGGGCGGCGTCACCGCGTCCGGGTGCGGGCCGCCGCACGCGCCCGCCGCGCATTGACTGGTCCCGCCTGGACCCGGAGGTCGCGCGCCTGCGGGCAGGCGGCCTGAGCAACCGGGAGACGGCGCGCCGCCTGAACCTGAACGTCAAGACGATGGAGACACGGTTGCGGCACCTGCGCCTGCACCGGGCGGGCACGCATGCGACCCTGCGCGCGGACGAGGTCCGGCGCACCTGCCTGAACTGTGACGCGCCGTTCATTGCGGACGGGCGTTTCCTGCGCCTGTGCCCGACCTGCCGGACGATGTTTGGATGAACGGCGAAACCGATATCCCCACCAATGCCCCGGCCCCGCTGTCGCCGCCGGAATGTGACCTGCGCGGGTATGACTTCATGCCCCTGTTCGGGCATCGCCTGTTCTGCGGGCGGCTTTATACCCAGTGTACCGATGCGGAATTCCGCGCGGCCCTGCGCCTGTGGTGGGCGGCGTGGAACCAGGTCCCGGCCGGCAGCCTGCCGCGCGATGACCGTGCGCTGGCGACGCTGGCGGATTTCGGGCGCGACCTGCGGGCGTGGCGGCGGGTGCGGGGGCGGGCGCTGGACGGGTTTGTCGCCTGTTCGGACGGGCGGCTGTACCATCCGTTACTGGCGCGGGAGGCCGTGCGCGCCCATGTCGGCCGCCTCCGGGCGCAGCGCCGCCGCAATGACGATGCCGAACGCCTGCGCCGCTGGCGTGATGCGCGCGCCGATGCCCCCGACACACACGACAACATGCCCGGCGACACGCCCGCGAAACGCGTTTCATCCGGCGTGGACAGCAACAGTCAGAGTGACAGTGACCCCACCGCCGCGCGCCCCGCGGCGCGTCCGCCGGGGGCCGGCGCGCGGGATGTGGCGGGGATGATCGCACGCACGGGCGACCTGACCGGGCGCGGGACGCGGCAGGCGCGCGCACTGGTGGGGCAATGGATGAAGATGGCGGGGGATGACGCGGCGTTGCTGGACGGGGTGCTGCATGATGCGCAGGCCCTGCGCCCGGCGGACCCGGTGGCGTGGGTCCGTGCCTCCCTGCACCAGCGCACCGGCGGCGATGGCACGGCGCGCGCCACGCACCTTGCGGCGTGGGACGCGATCCCGAACCTGCGGGGGATCTGAATGATGCACGACATGACCACCGCGCATGCGCACATCCCCGCCACCGTGCCCGACGGGTGCGCGTGGCGTCCGGCGACGGGCGATGTCGGCGGACTGGTGGCGGCCCTGCGCGCGGGGATCGCCATCCTGCCGCGCGACCTGACGCCCACGCGCCTGCACGCCCTGCGCACGCAGATGGCCCACGCCGACATCGCCGCCCGCCCCGCCCCGCCGGTGGTCATTGCCGCGTGGCTGAAGAAACTTGCCCCACTGGTCAGCAACCCGCCGCCATCCGCACTGGTGGTCGGACAGACCGCCGCGATTGCCGAGGTCTGCGCCGACATCCCCCTGGGCGCATGGACGCCCGCCACCCGCATGGCCTGGTGCCGGCAGCCACCCCGCAACGGATACCCCACCGGCGCACGCTGGCCCGCGCCCGGCGAACTGCACGCCCTGCTGTACCCAACGGCACAACGCATCCGCACGGAGCAGCATTACCTGCGGCGGTTGCTGGCATTGGGGGAGCGGGCGTGAAGGGTGCCTCAGGGGCTTTGCCCCCGAACCCCCACCAAAGGGCATTGCCCTTTGGAAACCATGACTTTTAACGAATCAGGGTGCAGGGATCGTGATCCCTGCCGGGTCCGGAGCAAGCCGCCCGGATTCCTCAACATCCTTACAACATAACCCGTTTTCAGGAATCCCCCACATGCCCCGTCTTCACTCCCCCACCTCCCCACGTCCCGACATGGGCGCACCCGGCCCGGCTGCGCGGGCGCGGGAGGTCGTGTCCGACATGGTCGTCACCACGCCACACACCCCGGCGCAGGCAGTGCGGCGAGTGCGGTGCGAATGTATGCTTGACCGGCTGTTTTACCGCGCCAACAGCGCCATCGATCCCGCACAGTATCGCGCGGGCCTGCGCTTTCGCGGGTTGTGGGCGCGCGCGGCGCGGCAGACGCCCCTGACGCAGTCCTATCGCCCCACCACGGGGGCCACGCGCGGCCCGGCGGGCGGGCATGACCCGGTGACGTGGGCGGTGCTGGAACTGAACGAGGCCCTGTCGTGCCTGAGCGCAGCGCAGCGCCGCGCCGTCATCGCCACATGCGGCATGGACGAACCCGTCGGCCTGCGCACGCGCACGCTGCGCGCGGGACTGAATGCGCTGGACACGTTCTGGCGCAGGGCCGCGCATGCAACCCCAGACGCATGAATGGCCCCCCGCTTCGTCAAACGTCATGGTTTCCAAAGGGCAATGCCCTTTGGTGGGGGTGTCGGGGGCAAAGCCCCTGAGGCCGTGCCGTATGGGGAATTTCCGTGGTGAGACAGGAAACCCGTCAGGTGACGTTGCACGTGACTGCCGATGCCTGCGAAAGGCAGGAAATCAGGAACAATCCGGCGCATGACATCGCGACCGGAAAGGGCACCAGACCCCCGCCAAGTGTCCATGACAGGGCGGGGATAGGGATGCGGTGCGCAGTCGCGCGGAAATGGAACTGGCCGTCATGGCATGGAAAAGCCGCAACCCCCGTCCCGTTTCGGCCAAATAATGGTCTTTACAGGGCAATACCCATTAACGGGGTTTCAGGGGCGTTGCCCCGGAGGCACAAGACACCGTCATACTCGCCTGTTATGCGCCATACCAGAAAAGGTCGGAGACGTATGTCTCCGGCAATGCAGATGGGGTGCGCACGGGCGGCGGCGCCATCCTGTGCCACCCATGGCGCATGGTCCGTCGCATGCGACAACACGCTGTCGCGCGATGCGCGCGGCTTTGACGAGGACAGCAACACCGGCGCGGAGGTCGTCTTCACCCGCGCGGCATGCCCGGCGGCGCGGGGCACGGTGACGCTATACGCGCCCGCGCCCCTTGCCCGCACGGCGGTCCGCGTGGATGACCGGACGCTCGTGCTGCCGGATGGGGCATGGGTGTATGCGGGGGATGGCGCATCCCTGACGACCGACCGGCCTGCCGCCGTCGCCGCCTTTGTCGATGCCCTGCGCCATGGCGTGGCCCTGCATGTCGGGGCGGACGCTGGCCCGGTGCCGCTGGACGGGATGGTCGCGGCGCTGTCCGGTATTGACGACCGGCAGGGCCGCGCGGGGGGCCGGACCGCATTGGTACAACGCGGCCCCCGTCGCGCCAGCGCCGTCCCTGCCGCGCCTGCGCCCGCCGTCCTGCCCGCCGCGCCCACGGTGACGCTTTCCCGGGTGGAGCAGCACCGCCTGATGGCGCGGGCACGCAGGACGCAAGCGCGCTTCATCCGCGCGCAGCACTGCGCCCCGCCCGGCGACAGGATGCGGCGATTCCTGAAAAATGGTGTCCATGGGCTGGATGATCGCAACGCCCTTGTCATCATGGGGTGCGAGATGGGGCCGTATCAGGGCAGTTCGCTGCTGTTCGTGGCGTCGCGCACGCCGGACGGACCGGTACAGCCCGCGCGGCTGCCGGTGCCGGTGCTGGATCCGGGCGATAGCGGCGATCAAGGGCCCGTCCTGACCAACCCGGACCTTGACCCCGCCACGGGCACGCTGGACACTGTGCAGATGGGGCGGGCGCTGAATGACTGCGGCATGCAGGCGGCGTGGCGCTGGGACCATACGCATTTCATGCTGGCCCGCATGACCCTGCAACGCCCCTGCGGCGGCAGTGCGCCGCGCGGCGACTGGCCCGTCCTCTACCGCTCCGTCATGTGAGGGGGCGTCGCATACGCGGCCCCTGTTGCCAAGAATTACCGATTTCCAAAGGGCCATGCCTTTCGGCAAGGGGACGGCGGTTAAATCCCTGAGATACCTGCAACATTCCCGGGCAGGGAATGCGGTCCCTATTTCACTATTTTTATGGTTTTAATTATCGTATGTGAAAAATATTACATGTTGACACGATATTTTAGCGCATATAGAAGCCGATTAATACGAACGGTATTAGTTTATATCGGGTTCAACACATGAAAGCGTTTAGTCTATTTCTGTTCTCGACGGTGGCCGTATGGACTGGACGCTCCTATGGGGCAGACGTCGCAACCGCGCACCGCACCGCCAGCGGGAACAGGGTGCGCCACCATGATGGGCAGCACCTGCCGCATCCAGGTGCCGCGCCAAGCGTGGAATCCATCGCGGTATCGGGAAGCCGGCATGTCTCCCACGGGCCTGAGCAGTTCGTCAGCCGCGAGGTCATGGACCGTTTTGTGCCGGGAACAAGTCCGCTTCAGGTCCTTGCCGCGACCACGCCGGGCGTAAGCTTTGGCTCGGACGATCCTTTTGGCCTGGATGGGGTCGCCAACACATTGTACCTGCGCGGGTTTACGCAGTCACAGATCGGCGCAACGCTGGATGGCATTCCCCTGGGCGATCAGGGTTTCATGCAATATAACGGCCTGGACATCAACGAAGCCGCGATACAGGACAACATTTCATCAATCGGCGTATCGCAGGGGGCCGGGGCCGTTAATGTTGCATCGGCGCAGAACCTGGGCGGCGTGATCCGCTATTTCACGTCCGACCCTGCGGACAAGGCAGGTGGAAACCTGTCACAGACATTCGGCAGCAACATGACATTCCGCACATCTGGCAGTGTCGATAGTGGCGCCCTGAATGCGACGGGCACGAAATTCCGCGCCAGTTTCGCCCGCACCGACAACGACAAGTGGAAGGGCTATGGCGACCAACTGGAATACCAGGCGAACTTCAAGCTCGTCCAGCCGATCCAGGATCGCGGCAAGATCAGCGCCATCTTCAACTGGTCGCAGTTCGACCAGTACAATTACATGAATTACAGCCTGAACATGCTGAAGAAATTCGGTGCGACGGGTTCCGACTTCCTGACGCCGAATTATGCTGCGGCCTATGAATCCGCGCTGGGCAACTACCCGTCCGATATCGCCGCGCTGGGCAATGCAACGGATGAATCCAACGCCACGCAATATGACGGCGCGCAGATCCAGCGCAATTACCTGTCCGCCATCACCAGCCAGTTGACACTGGCGCCGAACCTTGAAGAAAACACTGTCCTGTACGCCCATCTTTCCAGTGGCGATTATGAGGCCAGCCCGACATTCCCGTCCCCGACTGGCGCACCGTTTTCCCAACTCGTCAGCCACCAGGGCATCCGCAGGATCGGATTTACGCAGTCCTTTCGCTATACCATCGCCAGAAATCACATTGATACAGGCGTGTGGTATGAAAACAACTCCTACTGGTTCCCGGCCGAACTCTACAGCCAGCCAGCCCTCGGGCAGGGGACGCCGCGCAATGCGCTGGGGCCTTTCCTCAATCCCTATGCGACGTGGTTTTCGGATTCCTTCAATACCAATACGTTCCAGTTCCACCTGCAAGATACCTACGACATCCTGCCCAACCTCCAGATCAGTGCGGGTTTCCGGTCGTTGATCGCCACGACGCATGGTGGCGCCGTTTATAACAACCAGTCCCTGACGGGGCAGTCCGAACTCCCCCGTGGCAGCCTGACGGCAGCCAGCGCCTTTCTGCCGCATGTTGCGCTGGATTATCATTTCCTTGCGCATCATGAATTCTATATCGACATCGCGGAAAACATGCGCGCCTATACTTACAACCCGTTCCTGATGGCGGACGGCGCATGGTCCGTCGAAAACCAGTCCGAATTCCAGTCCGTCAAGACCCGGATACGCCCGGAACGCACATGGACCTACCTGGGTGGATATCGTTATAATGGCGAAAGGATTTCCGCGCAGGCCGACGCCTACCACGTCGATTATTACAACCGGCTGGAAAATATCACGACCGGAACCCCGACCGACCCCATCAGTTCCTTCGTCAACACGGGCAAGGAGACGATGACCGGCGTGGACGCAACCCTGACGCTACGCCCGGTCCGGGGGCTCGAGTTCTTCAACAGCATGAGCTACGCCAGGGAACAATATGGCGGTGGCGTCGAATATGAAGGCACCTATTATAACCTCAAGGGGAAAAAGCAGGTCGGATACCCAAGCTGGATGTACAAGACCAGCCTGTCCTACACCTACCATCAGGCCCGTGTGGGCTTCAACGCGACTTATACCGGTTCGCGCCCGCTTTCCTATGTCAATGACACCCATGTCGCGCCATACTGGCTGGCCGGGGTGTCGGCGTCCTATAATTTCGGATCGATCGGGTTCATGAAAAATTTCGGTGTTAATTTCAACATCTACAATCTTTTCAACACCACCTATGTCGGCGGCATGGGCCTGTTCGGCTACCCGATGTCCGGCGACTCGCCCACGCTGTTCATAGGCGCGCCCCGGCAGTTCTTCGGATCCGTGCACGCGTCATTCTGACATGACCGCGAACACACACGACAGGGGCGCGCCCGCCGCACCCGCGCGGCGGTCCGGGCTGGGGGTGGCGCTGTTCCTGGAGGCGACCGAGCGGTTCAGTTTCTACGGCATGCTCAGCATCCTTCTGGTCTACCTGCTGGATGTGCGGGGGCTTGCCGCGCCGCGGGCCAACCTGTTCGTCGGCAGT
Source organism: Gluconacetobacter entanii (assembly GCF_013155425.1). NCBI lineage: Bacteria > Pseudomonadati > Pseudomonadota > Alphaproteobacteria > Acetobacterales > Acetobacteraceae > Gluconacetobacter > Gluconacetobacter entanii. The sequence continues at coordinate 10,805 of NZ_JABJWD010000047.1, forward strand.
TTCAATGCGCTGGCGCTGGTCAGCACGCTTCTGGGCAGCCGCCTGGGGGGTGTGGTGCTGGGCCCGGCGCGGACCGTCCTTTATGGCTGCGCGATCCAGTTCATGGCGCTGGTGCTGCTTGGCCTTTCGGTCATGTGGCCCGTGCTGTTCCTGCCGGCGGCGGCGGCCGTCGCGGTGACGAACGGCCTGACACGGACGAACATGGCCGTACTGATCCTGCGCCACGCGGGCGGGGGGCGATCCGCCGACGGGCTTGCGACCCTGTACACCTTTGCCGTGAACCTTGGGGCGATGTTTTCATTCCTCCTCGTGCCATGGATCGGCAGGCGCCATGGCTATGCGCTGGCGTTCGGGGCCTGTGCCGCGGGGCTGTTCATGGGGGCTGCGGCCGCGCTGCTGAACCGGCGGGCACTGGCGGGCGGGGCGTCCGGCGGCACGGCGCGGGCCGTCCCCCGGGCGGTGGCGGAAACCGGCCTGGCCATCGTGTCCTACTGGGTTGTGCTGAACTTCCCGGCGGGGGGGCACTGGATCTTCTGGCTTGTCACGTCGGCCATTCCCGTGTTCTGGGCATGGGCATGGCGCAACGCCACCCCGGCGGAACGCCCGGGCATCGCGATCTGCCTGATCCTGGTTGCGGAGGCGATGTTCTATGGCATGTTCGACGAACAGACGACATCGACCTTCGTCCTTTATGCGCTGCATGACCTGAACCGGCAGTTCAGCGTGGCGGGGGTGACACTGTTCGAACTTGACGCACCGCAGATCGTCGCCATCAATGCCGGGCTGACCATGCTGCTCGGTCCGGTGTTCGTCGTGCTCTACCGCCTTGTGGATGCGAGGTTCGGCACGGTTGCGCTTTCGGTCAAATATGTCTGCGGTTCGGTCTTCATCGTCATCGGCTTCCTGGTCCTGTGCCTTGATACGGCGGGCGGGGCGCCGGGACTGCGCGCACCGTGGGGGATGTTCGGGGCCTATGCCGCGCTGTCGGTCGCGGGGCTTATCATGAACGGCCTTGGCCTGTCGGTCGTCACGACCTACCTGCCGGCGCGCATGCGCACCATGTCCGTGGCCGTCTATTACATCTCGACGGGCCTTGCGATGTATGGCGGCAGCGTGCTGGCGAACGCGATGGGCATTGGCCGCCTGCATGCCGCCACCCCGATCCCCGAAAGCCTGTCCACGTTCCATGCCCTGTTCCGGGGTTTCACGCTGCTGGCCGCCTGTGGCGCGGGCGGGATCGTCCTGCTGCTGCCGGTGTTGCGGAGGCTGGAAAGACGCGCAGGGTAGACCGGCACGGTGTTGTGGGGTAACATTTCGACGAACAAGAGCGGCAATTACTTTCTGGTTGCGCACGATACAGGCAGGAACAGCCGGCATTTTCTTGCGCGCCAGCCTGGTAAAACGCCCTCCCTGTTCCGGACCCATGCCGCATCGGAATGACGAGCCTACACCATGTTATTGATACTCAGCGTGCTGGTCGGCATTTATTCAATCCACCTGATCGACACGGGAAGCCATGTGACAGGTGGCCTGCTGCTCATCACGGATATCCTCTGTGTCATGTGGGGAATTCCCGTGGCAAGAAGCGATCCCCGGACGCAGGCACAGGCCGATGACACGCAGGACCAGGTGCCCGCGCCGCATCAGGATGCAGAACGGCCCGGCCCGCATGAAATCCCTCTGGTCACGCCGCACATGACGGCCGATGCCTGCGAAAGGCAGGAAATCGAAAGCAGCCTGGCGACAGACACCCCTCCGGCGGGATCGACGGCTTCGGCCATGAAGATGCTTCGTACGCTGGTGGATGATGTCGCGACCGGAAAGGGCACCAGACCCCCGCCCAGTGTCTATGACAGGGCGGCGGAAGCCGGGACCATGACCGTCCACAACGTCCTGGCGCGCATTGCGCAGGATGGCGGGAATGTCGAGGAAGCGCGCAGCCACGCGGAAAACATATTCTGTTCCGGATTCAACCAGTATCTGGACGAAGAAAACGTGGACAGCCAGTCGCAAGAAAGCCGCGCGGAAATGGAACTGGCCGTCATGGCATGGAAAAGCCGCAACCCCTGATCCTTTGGTGGGGGTTCGGGGGCAAAGCCCCTGAAATGGTTGGCACACGCACCATCCGGGCTCTGCCCGGACCCGGCAGGGATCACGATCCCTGCACCCTGATTCATTTAAAAGTCATGGTTTCCAAAGGGCAATGCCCTTTGGTGGGGGTCTCGGGGGCAAAGCCCCTGAGGATACAGGCGCACGCCACACCCGGGCGGCTTGCTCCGGACCCGGCAGGGATCGCGCTCCCTGCACCCTGATCCGTTTAAAAGTCGTGGTTTCCAAAGGGCAATGCCCTTTGGTGGGGGTCTCGGGGGCAACGCCCCTGAGGGGCTGCATCACAAATAACGGAAGACACAGGCTTTTCCCCCGCACGCTGCGTTAGTGCCTGCGCCGTGGTGCATCCTGCACCGCCGGGACAGAAAAGAAAGAACATCGTTCATGTCTCTTGTTGGGAAAGTGGCAGTCGTGACGGGTGCGGCACAGGGCATCGGGCGTGGCATTGCGCTGCGTCTGGCGCGGGAGGGCGCGGATGTGGCGCTGGTGGATATGAACGCCGACCGCCTGGCGCAGGTGCGGGGCGAGATCACGGCGCTGGGCCGCCGGGCCATTGCGCTGACGGCGGACATCAGCGTGCGCGAACAGGTCTTTGCCATCGTCACGCAGGCGATGGAGCAGTTGGGCGATGTTGACGTCATGGTCAACAATGCGGGCGTGGCGCAGGTCAAGGCGCTTTTGGATGTGACGCCCGACGACATGGGCCGCATCTTCCGCATCAACGTGGATGGCACGCTGTGGGGGATTCAGGCCGCGGCGGAGGCGTTCAGGAAACAGGGGCACAAGGGCAAGATCATCAATGCCTGTTCGATTGCCGGGCATGATGGCTATGCCCTGCTGGGTGTCTATAGCGCGACGAAGTTCGCGGTGCGCGGCCTGACGCAGGCGGCGGCGAAGGAACTTGCGCCCTATGGCATCACGGTCAACGCCTACTGCCCCGGCGTGGTGGGCACGGACATGTGGGTGGAAATCGACCGCCGCATGGCCGAGGAAACCGGCGCGCCCATCGGTGCGACCTACAAGAAATATGTGGAGGGCATCACGCTGGGCCGGGCGGAAACGCCCGACGACGTCGCGGGCTTTGTCGCGTGGCTGGCGGGGCCGGATTCCGATTACATGACGGGGCAGTCGGTGCTGATCGACGGTGGGCTGGTGTTCCGCTGACGCCTGCGCGGCCACATGTCGTTCACGCCCGCGTGTGCCCGGTGGCGCGGGACGGGGCGGGTGGTGTACGCTGTGGCCGTACGGATGCAACATCATGACAGGGACCTGAACCATGAAGATCGACCTTGCGGGCCGCACGGCCATTGTGACCGGATCGACCGGCGGCATCGGGCTTGCCATCGCCACGGGCCTGGCGGGATGCGGTGCGCGCGTGGTGGTCAACGGCCGCAGGGCACCGGCCGTTGACCGGGCGGTCGCCACCATTGCGCAGGCAGGCGGGACGGCGGTCGGCTTTGTGGGGGACCTTGGCACGGCGGACGGGTGCGCGGCCCTGGTGGCGGCGCACCCATCATGCGATATCCTGATCAACAACCTTGGCATTTTCGAACCGCGCGATTTCTTTGACACCCCGGACGAGGACTGGACCCGCTTTTTCGAGGTCAACGTCATGTCGGGCGTGCGCCTGTCGCGCGCGTACCTGCCGGGCATGCGCGAACGTGACTGGGGGCGGGTTGTGTTCATCTCCTCTGAATCCGCGCTGAACATCCCGGTGGAGATGATCCATTACGGCTTCAGCAAGACGGCGCAGGTGGCCGTGGCGCGGGGACTGGCCGAACGCATGGCCGGGACGAACGTGACGGTCAATTCGGTCCTGCCGGGGCCGACGCTTTCGGAAGGGCTTGCGGAAATGCTACGGCCGGAGCAGGAAAAAACCGGAAAGACGCTGGAGGAAGTCGCCGCCGAATTCGTGATGGAGCACCGCCCGTCCTCCATCATCCGCCGCGCCGCAACCGTGGAGGAAGTGGCGAACATGGTCGTCTACCTCGCCTCCCCTCTGGCGTCGGCCACCACGGGGGCGTCGGTGCGCGTCGATGGCGGGGTGTTGAGCGTGATCTGAAGGCTTCGGGTGCCGCGTTTTTTAAAAAGGCCGCGCCCGAAAACGCCCGTATGGCCTGACGGCCCCTTGACGGCGGGGTGACGGGGCGGTGCAATCGGGATTGATTGCGTAACTGATACGGAAAGCACGATCCCGATGAAACATTACTGCGCGACGCAGACGCAGGCGCTGCTGCCGTTCCCGGCGCTGGTGGACATGCTGGCGCGCACGGTGCGCGATTACGCGGGCGGCGCCATCGCGTGCCCCGAACGCACCACCATCCCCACCCATGACAGGGGCGGCGTGCTAATGTGCATGCCCACCGTGGGCGTGGACCTGGTCGCGGCAAAGGTGCTGACGATCTTTGGCGCGAACGCGGCGCTGCACCTGCCCACGGTGCAGGGGATCGTCACCTGCGCCGACGCGCATGACGGGCGGTTCCTGTTCGGCCTCGACGGGCCGACGGTCACGATGCGCCGGACCTCGGCCATCAGCATGCTGGCGATCCGCACCTTCATCCACGGCCATGTGCGCCGCGTGCTGGTGATCGGCACCGGCACGCAGGCCCTGGCGCATGTGGAGGCACTGGCCGCGCTGCATCCCGCCATCGAGGTCGCGATCCGTGGCCGCACGCCCGAACGTGTCGCGCGGTTCTGCACCCAGTACGCCACCGACCGCCTGACCCTGCGCCCCGAACTGGCCGAGGACGGGCCGTTCGATGTCGTCATCACCACGACCTCCAGCACAACGCCCGTTTATGACGGACCGGCGGACCCGCGCCGCCTGGTGATCGGGGTGGGGGCCTATCGCCCCGACATGGCCGAAATCACCCCGTCCGTCGTGCGCGCCAGCCAGGTCTATGTCGATGATCCCGTCGGCGCCCCGTCGGAGGCCGGGGACATCCTGCAGGCCGGGGTGCCATGGACGGATGTGCGCGCACTGGCGCAGGCGCTCGACACGCCGCCGGACCCGACGCGGCCCGTGTTCTTCAAATCCGTGGGGTGCGCGGCATGGGACCTCGCCGCCTGCCGCGTCGCACGCGACATGCAGGCCCGCGTGGGGGATGACGCCGGGGTGTGAGGGGGGTGTCTGTGTCTCAGGGGCTTTGCCCCCGAACCCCCACCAAAGGGCATTGCCCTTTGGAAACCATGACTTTTAAATGAATCAGGGTGCAGGGATCGTGATCCCTGCCGGGTCCGGAGCAAGCCGCCCGGCTGTGGCATGTGCCGACTGCCTCAGGGGCTTCGCCCCCGAACCCCCACCAAAGGGCATTGCCCTTTGGAAACCATGACTTTTAAACGAATCAGGGTGCAGGGAGCGCGCTCCCTGCCGGGTCCGGAGCAAGCCGCCCGGCTGTGGCATGCGTCGATGTCCTCAGGGGCTTTGCCCCCGAACCCCCACCAAAGGGTATTACCCTTTGGAAACCGTGACTTTTAATGAATCAGGGTGCAGGGAGCGCGCTCCCTGCCGGGTCCGGGCAGAGCCCGGGTGTGGCAAACGCAACGCCCTCAGGGACATCTCACACGCTGATGAGGCCGAGGGCCAGGGCGCGGATGACGGTGCTGATACGGTTGGGGCATTGCAGCTTGCGCTGTGCGTTCTTCAGGTGAAAATTGACGGTATTTTCATTCAGCATCAGGATATCGCCAATATCGCCTGACGTTTTCCCATGCGCCACCCATGTCAGGCATTCACATTCACGCGGGGTCAGCAGGTCGGGCGTGCCTTCTTCGGCCTGTGCGGCCTTTGCGGCGTTCAGTTGCTGGAAACGTTCGTAATATTGCGACACCAGCATCGACAGCGCCATGCGCGTGCGCAGCGGGAATGTGGGGGCGGACTGTTTCTGCCCGAAACTGGCATAGAACACGGACGCATCCGGCCCGTGGATCGGCACGGCAAAGCCGTTGCGCAGCCCAAGGTCGAAGATATCATGCGTCAGTGCGATCGCCGGGCCGCTGATCGGGTCGCACGACCGCCATTCAAACCCGGACATGCTGCGCAATGCACGCCGCAGAAGCGGGTCCACCCGGCCGTAATTATTGCCAAGGTAATGGCGGATCCATGTGCGCGGATAGGTCGTCAGCACGGGCCGCAGGCCACCGGGGCGGTATTTGGGCATCGTGCCCATCACGCAGTAAAAATCGCCCAGTTCACTGACCGCCTTCTGAAACCTCGTGGCAAGTTCATCCATGTTCCGCGCCTGGAGCAGCGTCTCCAGCGTATCCATGATATTGTTGCCAGAAAGTTCAGCCGTCACGAAACCCTATCCCGTCTTTCCCTGACCGATCGGTCATTTATCGGGTCGAACCTATCATAGCTATCTTCGCAATGCTACAATTACGCCGTGCCGCGTTACATATTGCAAGAATATATCAATAGTTTCATGTAATACTCCTCTTTTGCACCGCACTGCGGGGATCTGGCCGCGGGTCTTGCCTGCGGCGGGCCGGGGGGCCTAGAACACGGGGATGACCCGCATCTTCATCGACGCCGATGCCTGCCCCGTGCGCGACGAAACCTATCGCGTGGCCCTGCGCCACGGGGTGCACACGTTCGTCGTCGCAAACCGCATGATCGCCGTCCCGCCCTCCCCCCTGATCGAACGGGTGGTCGTGACACAGGGGATGGATGTCGCGGATGACTGGATCGCCGAACATGCCCGCGCGCATGACATCGTGATCTCCGCCGATATCCCGCTGGCCGCGCGCTGCGTCGCACATGGGGCCTGCGTGCTCGACCCACGGGGGCGGGTGCTGGACGAAAACGCCATCGGCATGGCGCTCGCCGTGCGGAACCTGATGGACGACCTGCGCTCCACCGGGGCCATCATGCAGGGCGGACGCAGCTTTTCCCGCACTGACCGCTCCAGCTTCCTCTCCGCCCTCGACACCGCCGTCGTGCGCGCACGCAAAAACGCCACACGCCCCAAACCACCGCCCTTCGTGCCCCCGCCGGAATGAGGGACCGTCGTCGCACGCCCTCAGGGGCTTTGCCCCCGAACCCCCACCAAAGGGTATTACCCTTTGGAAACCAGTACTTTTAAACAGATCAGGGTGCAGGGAGCCGCGCTCCCTGCCGGGTCCGGGCAGAGCCCGGATGTTCCATGCGCCGACACCCTCAGGGGCGTTGCCCCCGAACCCCCACCAAAGGGCATTGCCCTTTGGAAACCATGACTTTTAAACGGATCAGGGTGCAGGGAGCGCGCTCCCTGCCGGGTCCGGAGCAAGCCGCCCGGGTGTTCCACGCGCCGACACCCTCACGCGGGGGCATCAGCCAGTGCGCGCAGGGCGACGCGGGTGGCAAGTGTCAGGGGATCGGGCAGGTCGTCGGGTTCGAACCAGCGCACGGCGGACAGGGCCTCGGGCTCACACAGCAGCGCGCGGGCCGAGGTGATGGGTGTTGCGAGGTAGACGGGCGCAACCCAGTGGGACGCATCCTCCCGCGCGGTGGCGGGGGTGATGTGGTCCACCACGCACAACAGGCGCGTCAGGCGGATCACCAGTCCGGTTTCCTCCGCCACCTCCCGCCGGACGGCGTGTTCGACCGTTTCCATCCAGTCCACCTTCCCCCCCGGCAGGCCCCAGTGCCCGGCCTCTGGCGGGCGGCGGCGGCGGACCAGCAGGATGCGCCCGTCGCCACGACGCACCAGCGCGCCACATCCCACGCGCGCGTCCGTCATGCGGGCGGGGCGTGGGGCTGCCTCCTCCTGCGCCATGGCGGCCCGGCCTCAGTGCGCGGGGGTATAGGACTGCACGTCCTCGATCGTATGGCTCAGCACAAGGCGGTTGTTGTCGGTGGACGCGACCCAGTCGGCCGGGATTTCGAACATGCTTTCGGCGGGGCCATCGACCGTCACCTGGATCGTGCCGTCGCCCGGCACCGCGCTCAGCGTGCCGACGCGGCCACCCGCGGATGCGATGACGTCACGGCCTATCATCTGTTGGGTTACTTCAGCCATGTCGTGTCCTTTCGTGTCGATGCCATGGCGCACGCGCGCATCTTGCACCGGGTCGCGGTTCCCCGGCAGTCTCCCTGCGGTCCGGCGCAATGCCCGTCATGGTCGCGACAGGCAGGCCCGGCATCGTGTTTGCGGTAGAGCCAACTGTACCGACTGCCAGCGCCAACCACAACCCTGCCCGCCACAACCCGCCCGTGCCCTATCTGCGCGACCGGCGCCACAGCGCGGCGATGACGCCATACAGGCTAACGCCGCTCCAGAACAGTTCGATGCACAGTGACGGCATGTTGAAATGCACGCACAGCGAGGCCATCACCATCAGGCTGCCGCACAGGTTCCCCAGCGGATAGCCCACGCCCGCCGTGTCGATCCGCCCGCGCAGGCTGCGGTAATACTGCACCACGATCACCACGGACCCGGCAAAGCCCACCATGTCCGCCGCGATGTCCGCCCCCGTCATGGTCGCGTCATGGCCCGCGCCGGTGGGGGGCGTCAGTTGACGCCATACTGCTTGCGCCGGTTCATCATCGCGTTCAGCTTCTCGCTATATGCATGGTAGCTGCCCTTTGGCGCGCAACCCATTTCCTCCAGGTCCTCCAGGTGGACGCTGTCATTGATCCAGCCGTTCACCTCGCCAAAGGGAATGACGGCGGGCAGGGGGCGGTTGGCGAACACGATCGGGTCATCATGCCCGGTGACATACCCGAACTGCGCGAAATGGGCGTTGTGCGCCGCGCTTTCGGCGACCTCGCCGCACACCACGCCCGCGCCATCGACGCTGTGCGCCGCAAGGTGGCGGAAACGGGCGTCCTGCGGGTGCGCCAAGGTGGCGGCGACCTTCTTCATCGCCTCGTCCGCGCCGGGGACGTGCGCCGCGCTGCCATCGAGCACCGTCTGCGCCGCGCAGGTCCCCATGGAACCGCCGAACACCATCGCCCCGGACAGCGCCGCGCCGAAAACCGTCGCCACAATCATGGCCTTGTACATCTGTTGTTCCTTCCTGCCGTTGCGCATCCACCCCGCACAGGGTCAGCGCGAGACCTCTGTCAACGCGCAGGGGGCGTGGGCGATCACCTTGGTGCCCGTCTTCGCCGCCCGGGGTCAAGCACCCGGGACGGGTGTTTTTCCAATTCCATCAGGTTTGATAATATTGTGGAAAAACATGCGCCAAAACGGCCCGCCCGCACCGGACGGGCGGCGCGGGGCGCGCGTTTGTGCTAAGCCTGCCGCCCCACCAAGGACCAAGGAACCCCCGATGAGCACCGACCCCAGATGCCCGCAATGTGGCTGCGCCCATGCCTATCCCGATGGCAGCCTGTGGATCTGCCCCGAATGCGGCCATGAATGGAACCCGCAGGCCGAACCCGCTGACACCGCCGCCGCCGCGGATGACGCGGTGCACGACGCCAACGGCACCCCCCTGGCGAACGGCGACAGCGTGACAGTGCTGAAGGACCTGAAGGTCAAGGGCGCGTCCTCCGTCATCAAGGGCGGCACAAAGGTCCGCAACATCCGCCTGACCGATGGCGCGGACGGCCACAACATCGCCTGCAAGATCCCCGGCATCGGCGCCATGAACCTGAAGTCCGAGTTCGTGAAAAAAGCCTGACGCCCCCCCCACACGCAAGGCCGTCGGCACATGAAACACCCGGGCGCCGCCCGGACCCGGCAGGGAGCACGCTCCCTGCACCCTGATTCATTAAAAGTCATGGTTTCCAAAGGTCCACGACCTTTGGCGGGGTGCAGGGGCGGCGCCCCTGCGTTGGCCCCACACGCAAGGCCATCGGCACATGAGACACCCGGGCGCCGCCCGGACCCGGCAGGGAGCGCGCTCCCTGCACCCTGATCCATTAAGAGTCATGGTTTCCAAAGGTCCGCGACCTTTGGCGGGGTGCAGGGGCGGCGCCCCTGCGTTGGCCCCATACGCAAGGCCGTCGGCACATGGCACGCCCGGGCGGCCTGCGCCGGACCCGGCGGGTCGGGATATTATGAATACTTACAGAATATTTCTTATTTATGAACCATAATGGTCCGGGGCGGGATATTTGATGTATTTGAGTTGCAAGATATGGAGGCCATTACAGTGGAGATCAGAAATATCCTGGCTTCGTTTTTCGGGGATTATGCAGATGCCTTCTATATAGAAGCGATCGCCATTGACGAAATTACCATACTCAGGGATGGCAAGGCTGTGCCTGACACGTCGGGTATCCTGCGCGCCTTCATGGGTGCCGATGATAAAAGGACCATATTGAATACGGTCAGGGGCTTTGTATTTTATATTTCCGGCAATTCATATGTCATGGATTTCAGCAATTACATTACAACAAATACAAATCTATGCCCCAAGGTCACAATTGCAAAAAAGGGCACGGGGTTTGATATCCGACTGTTCATGAAACATGATTAGGAATACCCCCCGGTTCACTTAAAATAACTGGTTTCCAAAGGGTAATACCCTTTGGTGGGGGTCCGGGGGCAAAGCCCCCGGGAACTGCCGCACAAAACACCCACACGCCCACCCTCGACAGGAATCCCGATCACCATTCCCCATTCCGAATGACCGGTCCCCAAAGGGCAATGCCCTCTGGCGGCGGTTCGGTGGCAACGCCCCCGGGGACTGCCTGACCTGACCTGACCTGACCTGACCTGACCTGACAGGGGAATGGTATCCGGCGCGCTTAACCTCAATCTATCGCGCGCGGCTATTTTTGACATGGACAGAATCGTTACGGGGCCGGAGGGTTTGTGAAACACCCTCCGGGGCCGCCCGGACGGCGGGGGCGCCATGAGCGAAGGAGACACGGTCATGACAGGCGTTCCCCCTGCCGGTGGCATCCCGCCGTGCCTGTGGCCGTGACGCAGGCCGCCCCCACCGCGACATCGCCCACCGCGACATCGCCCGACGCGCCGCGCGGCGCATCGACGCGGGTCATTTCCATTGACGCCCTGCGCGGTGCGACGGTGGCGGTGATGATCCTGGTCAACAATCCCGGCGACTGGGACCAGGTCTATCCCATGCTGCGCCATGCGGCGTGGAATGGCTGCACGCTGGCGGACCTTGTGTTCCCGTCCTTCCTGTTCCTGATGGGGTGCGCGATCCCGCTGTCGCTGGACCGGCGCATCGCACGGGGCGCCGACCGTGGCATGCTGTCGCGGCAGATCTTCCGCCGCGCGGCGCTGCTGTTCGCGCTGAAACTCCTGCTCAGCGCGTATCCGTATTTCCACATCACCCACCTGCGCCTGTATGGCGTGCTGACGCGCATTGCCGCGTGCTACCTTGCGGTGGGGCTGTTCTGTGTCTGGGTGCCGGCGCGCCGCCTGCTGCCGGTCGCGATCGGGGCGATCCTTGTGGGATACTGGCTCGCCCTGCGCTATGTCCCGATCCCGCATGCGGGCCTGCCGGGGCGGGACTTCCCGCTGTTCGATGCGCGGATGAACCTTGGCGCGTGGCTGGACCGCGGCATCAGCACATGGTCGCTGCACTGGCTGCACATGGGGCGGCTGTATGAGGACGGGTGGGACCCCGAAGGCGCGCTGAGCACCCTGCCCGCCATCGCGACCACCATGCTGGGCGTCATTGCGGGGCGGATGCTGCGCGGCGGGGCGGCGGCGTCGCACCCGCGCCGGCTTCCCGCGCTGGGGGTGGCGCTGCTGGTGCTGGGGGCCATATGGGGCAGCGTCTTTCCGATCAACAAGTCGTTGTGGAGCAGCTCCTTCGTGCTGTGGACCGGCGGGGTCAGCATGTGCGTGCTGGCGCTGTTCCATTTCGTGTTCGACATGGCGCGCGTGCAGGACCGCTCCGCCGTGATGGGACGCATCCTGCTGGTGCTGCGGATCTTTGGCATGAATGCGCTGGTGGCGTTCCTCTTTTCCGGCTTCCTGGCCAAGACGCTGATGATGCTGCCCGCGCCGGGGGCGGGGGCGGCCTCGCTGTCCGACTGGCTGTACCGCGTGGTCTGCCATGGGGCCGGGTCGGGCATGTTCACGTCGCTGGTCTTTGCGATGGGGTTCTGCGCGGCGTGTTTCGTCCCGGTCTGGGGGCTGTGGCGGCGGCACATGATCGTCCGGCTGTAACCGGCCCCTACAGCCCGCCCAGCAGGCGCCACGCCCGCGCGACCGTGCACGGGCCGAACCTGTGTCCCCGCACCACCACCACCGTATAGGCGCACAGCAGCAGGGCGATCACCGCGCGCCGCGTGCCTGCTACAGCACCGCCCACATCAGCGCCGTGCCCGCAAAGGCGGTCAGCGCCGCGATCCCGGTCATGACGGTCCAGCTTGACAGCCCCTCCCCCACGCCCAGTCCCGCCATGCGGGTGACGATCCAGAACCCCGCGTCATTGACATGCGACAGCGCCATGCCCCCCGCCCCCATCGCCAGCGCCAGCAGCGCAAGGTGCGTCTGGTCCAGGTGCAGGCGGGCCACCAGCGGCCCGACAATGCCCGCCGTCGCCATCAGTGCCACCGTCGTCGGCCCCTGCGCCACACGCAGGATCATGGTCATGACGAAACACAGCGCCAGCACCGGCAGGCCCGCCGATGACAGCATCCCGCCCAGCGCGTCTCCAACGCCGCTCTGCACCAGCACCTGTGCGAACGCGCCGCCCGCGCCGGTAATCAGGATGATCCCGGCGGTGGACGGCAATGCTGCCGCCAGCACGTCCGACACGGTGGACAGCGCCATGCCACGCCGCAGCCCCAGCAGCCACGCGCACAGCACCACGTCGATGCCCAGCGCCACATACGGGATCCCCGCGAACGCGATGACGGAGCGCGCGATCCCCGCCGCCATCATGTCCGACGCCAGCGTGCCCGCGATCATCAGCACGACCGGCAGGCCGATCACCAGCGCGATTTCCCCCGGATGGACCGGGCGCGCATGCACCGCGGCGATCAGGCGCGCATCGGCGGGACTGCCCTGTTCGGGGCCCGCGGCCTCGCCCGCTTCGTCAACGATGGCGCGGATCTCCGGCGCGCAGCCAAGGGGACGGGCCATGACCGGGCGCGACAGGACATAGGTCAGCGCCACCGAAAACGCCGCCAGCGGCAGGCCCAGCATCAGCACCCGCCCCGCCCCCACGCCCAGCGCGCCGCCCACGGCCACGGCACCCGGATGCGGCGGCAGCAGCGCATGCACCGTCAGCATCGTCACCGCCATCGGCACGGCGAACACGGCGGGCACGCGCCCGGTCTGGCGCGCCATGCCATAGACAAGGGGCATGAGCATGATGACCCCGACCTCGAAAAACACGGGGATGCCGACGCCAAAGGCCGCGATCACGATCGCCAGCGGCACATGCGCCGCCCCCGCGCGCCGCACCAGCGCGCGCGCCACCGCCTGCGCGCCGCCCGACAGGTCCACCATCCGCCCGATCATCGCGCCCAGTGCGACGATGATGGCGATATGCCCGATGGTCCGGCCCAGCCCGCCCTGTACTGCTTCGGCCAGATGCGCGACCGGCGTGCCCGTCAGCAGGGCGACGGCGGTCGCCACCAGCAGCAGCGCGAGGAACGGGTGCACCCGCCCCACCACGATCAGCACCAGCAGAACGGCAATCGCCCCCGTTCCGATCAGGGCCAGCACAATGGGGGTCATACAGGTTCCTGTACTGCGGTGGCCGCCCCCGCATGCCGCACCGGGACGGATCGCGGCAAGGGGACAGATTCAGTCCCCTTTATCAGGGATCGGCGACCTGGCCGCAAGGGGGCGCGTGGCCCCGTGGCCGCCATCGCTGCGACGCACACCCGGCCTGCGCCAGAAGGTTGCCAAATAGTTTGTAACAGAACGTCTCGTAATGTATCTGTTATAACAGATGACGGGACTCGCACGGGTCCCATGACCGCCGGTCGTTCCACGTCTCTGGTTTCATGCCCGTTTCACCATGAAGGGGCCGGAAAGGCCGCCTCCTGACACAGGGCTTCATGGGTAATGACACAGGAATATACCGACTACAGTAACAAGAGTTACACGCTGACGACCAACAGCAATGGTTATGTCAGCAGTTCGCAGATCTTCGCGGCGCAGAACACCACCACCGATGGCGATGGCAACCCGGTCTTTTCCGTGGACAACATCAATTCGGTCAACAGCGATGGCCCGAACACGCCCGATCCCGGTTTCACCAACGGGACGAACACCATGACGCTCAACAGCCTGTATGAAAACGGCGTCAATGCCGGCTTTGTCACGGCGACGACCACCGGCGCCAATGGCGGGCAGGAAACCGCCCTGCTGCAGCAGACCCCCTATTCCACCAGCGACGGCGTGTTCCTGTACGCTCCGTCGCAGAGCATCGATGACACGGTCAACGGACAGGTGGCGCAGACCGAAAGCAGCGGGACGGGCGGGGCGTACCTCTATTTCACGAACACGGCCGCAACCCCGATGGAGGACGTCCCCTCCACCGTGACCGCCAGCAGCAACGGCAACGACTTCACCCCCGCCGCCACCGCGGCGGATGTCCCGTGCTTCACCACGGGCACGCCCATCCTGACGCCGCGCGGCGATGTCGCGGTGGAGGACCTGCGCGTGGGGGACGAGGTCGTGACCGCGTCCGGTGCGCACCGCCGCATCCGCTGGATCGGCCATCGCCGCATCGCCTGCCGCAGCGTCCCCGCCCACCTGCGCCATACCGTCCTGCCGGTGCGCATCGGCGCGCACGCCATCGCGCCGGGCGTGCCCGCGCGCGACATCGTGGTGTCGCCGGGCCACGCCATTGCGCTGGATGTGGCGGGGGCGGACGTGTTCGTGCCCGCAAGCGTCCTGGTCAACGGCGCGACCATCACGCAGGACGACCGGGTGCAGGCCCATTACTGGCATGTCGAACTCGACAGCCATGACGTGCTGCTGTCCGCCGGACTGCGCAGCGAAAGCTTCATGGATATCGGCAACCGCCATGACCTTGCCATCGGCGCGGCGGGACTGGACCCCGAACGCACGGCCGCCACGCTGGCGGACTATGCCCTGCCGTTTCACGACGCCGGTGCGGTGGTCGCCACCGTCCGCGCGCGCCTGCTGGCACGTGCGCGCGCCCTTGGCTGGGACCTGACGGATGCGGCCGACCTGCATCTGGTGGTGGACGGCCGCCGCATTGCGCCGGTCACGGCCGGGGGGCTGGTGCATTTCACCTTCCCCGCCACCGCACGGCACGTCACCCTGCACAGCGCTACCTTCCGCCCCGCCGACCTGGCGGTGGGGGGCCCGGCCGATGCGCGGGCGCTGGGCGTGAACGTGCGCGGCGCATGGATGGGCGGGGCAACGCTGGGTCTGGACCATCCCCTGCTGGCCGCCGCCTTCCACCCCGACGAGGGGCGCGACGGATGCGACTGGCGCTGGACCACCGGCATGGCGACGCTGCCGCCCGGACTGTGGGCCGGTCACGCCGGACGGGTGACGTTCAGCCTGCATCTGGACCACGCCGCCCCTGCTGCCTACTGGCACCTGCCGCAGGCGGGCCGCCGCGTGGCGTGACGCGCCCTCCCCCCTGGCGGGGCGCTGCCCCTGCACCCCGCCAGGGGGGCGCCGGCCGCGTGGCAACGGCCCCGGACAGTCGGGACAGCCGTCGGCAGATATAGTTTGCAACAATGGATTTCATAATGTAACCAGCGAAGTCAAAGAGACCATCCGGGACATTATTCAGCGAAAAAATAGAAAAGATGCATCGAAAACGCTGGATATAGTTCCTTCAGGCCGTCGCGGAATTATTTTTCAATCCGCCCGATATCGGAGACTTCGCAGAAATGGCGAACAAGTATACTGATTACCAGAACGCAAAATATACGGTTACGCTGGACAGTGACGGCAACGAAACCAGCAGCCAGGTCTTCCTGATCGACACGGCCGACAATTCGGATGATCCCACCGCATCCCCCGCATCCCTGCCGCTCAACAGCGATGGCAGCACGACCCTCCAGGTCCAGACGCTTTCTGAATATAACAGCGAAAATGCGCAGGAGTCCGCCGGTTCGGGCGGGACGGTCTATGACCAGGGGTTCGGAAGCGGCACCCAGACGCTGGAACTGAACAGCGTGTATGACAACGGCGTCAATACCGGCTTTGTCGATGCCACGCTCCAGAG
Source organism: Gluconacetobacter entanii (assembly GCF_013155425.1). NCBI lineage: Bacteria > Pseudomonadati > Pseudomonadota > Alphaproteobacteria > Acetobacterales > Acetobacteraceae > Gluconacetobacter > Gluconacetobacter entanii. The sequence goes on from NZ_JABJWD010000047.1 coordinate 26,993, forward strand.
CCCCGATGGCGGCACCGTGACGACGGTCATGCAGCAGACGCCGTATTCCACCCATGACGGGCAGATCCTGTACTCGCCGCCCCAGACGACGAACAACATGGATAACGGCAAGGTCGTGGACACGAACCAGTCCGGCCCGTCCTACGCCTACCTGACGGATACGACCTATACGACGTCCAACGACGTGCCCTCCACCATCACCGCGACCAGCAACGGCAACGATTTCACGCCCGCCACATCGGTGCCGAGCACGCCGTGCTTTACCGAAGGCACGCTGCTGCTGACCCCGCGTGGCGAGGTCGCGGTGGAGGACCTGCGCGTGGGTGACGAGGTCGTCACCGCATCCGGCGCGCACCGCCGCGTCCGCTGGCTTGGCCATCGCCGCATCCTGTGCCTTGGCATGCCCGCATGGCGCCGCTACATCGCACAGCCCGTATGCATCACCGCGCACGCCATCGCCCCCAACGTCCCCACGCGCGACGTCATGGTGTCGCCCGGACATGCCATCGCCATGACCCTGCGTGACGGCACCGACGTGTTCGTTCCCGCCAGCACGCTGCTCAACGGCATCAGCATCACGCAGGACGACCGGGTGGAGGTGCGCTACTGGCATGTCGAACTCGACAGCCATGACGTGCTCATGGCCTCGGGCCTTGGCAGCGAAAGCTTCATGGATGTCGGCAACCGCCACGAATTCGCCATCGGGGCAGAGGGCCTCGACCCGCAGCGCACGCCCGGACTGATCCACAAGCACGCCCTGCCCTTCCATCAGGAAGGCCCCGTCATCCGCGAACTGCGCGAACGCCTGCTGGCGCGCGCGCATGACATGGGATGGCGTCCGACGCAGGATGCGGACCTGCACCTGATGGTGGACGGGCGGCGCGTGGACCCCGTCATGGCCGGCGGCCTGACGCACTTCGCCTTCCCCGCCATCGCGCGCACCGTCACCATGCACAGCGCGACCTTCCGGCCCGCATATCTCGGCCTCGACGCACGGGGCGACGTACGCGCGCTTGGCGTGCAGGTGCACGAGGCATGGATCGGCGACAGCCACACCGGCGGCGGTGCGGCGCTGGGCCTGGACCATCCGCTGCTCGCCCCCGCGTTCCACCCCGACGAGGGACGCGACGGATGCACATGGCGCTGGACCACCGGCATGGCCCGCCTGTCGCCCGGACTGTGGGACGAACGCCGCGGCACCGTCACCCTCAGCCTGCAGGTCAACCACGCCGCCCACACCCGCTGGACCCTGTCCGACGCAACGCCGGACATCGCCCGCGCGGCCTGACGGAACAGGACACAGGGGCGCTGCCCCTGCACCCCGCCAAAGGGCATTGCCCTTTGGAAACCAAGACTTTTAAACAGATCAGGGTGCAGGGATCGCGCTCCCTGCCGGGTCCGGAGCAAGCCGCCTGGGGGGTGCATGCGCCGATGCTCTCAGGGGCTTTGCCCCCGAACCCCCACCAAAGGGTATTACCCTTTGGAAACCAGAACTTTTAAACAGATCAGGGTGCAGGGATCGCGATCCCTGCCGGGTCCGGGCAGAGCCCGGGTGTGGCATGTGCCGACTGCCTCAGGGGCGTTGCCCCCGAACCCCCACCAAAGGGTATTACCCTTTGGAAACCAGAACTTTTAAACAGATCAGGGTGCAGGGATCGTGATCCCTGCCGGGTCCGGAGCAAGCCGCCCGGGTGTGGCATGTGCCGACTGCCTCAGGGGCGTTGCCCCCGAACCCCCACCAAAGGGCATTGCCCTTTGGAAACCAGAACTTTTAAACAGATCAGGGTGCAGGGATCGCGATCCCTGCCGGGTCCGGGCAGAGCCCGGGTGTGGCATGTGCCAAGGAAGCGGGGCTTATTGCTTGGCCGAGAATGTTGAGACGCTGGAGGAGGCCGAGGTTGCCGACTGTGTTGGCGCGGCCGGGATGGCCGGGGTGGCGGGTGTTGCGGGAGTGGCCGGGACGGTGGGGACGGCCGGGGCGGCGGGTGTTGCAGGCGTCGCGGCCACCGTGGGCGTGGCGGGTGTGGCAGGCGTGGTGGAGACGGTGGCGGATGGGGTCACGTCGGGCGTCTTGGGGTCGCTGAATGCCGATACCGGGCCAAAGATACCGGCCTTGACGTGGCGCATCGAGGTGACGGGCTTGCGGATGCAGCCGCGCGTCACGATGGAACAGACGCCGTCCGTGCCGACGATTTCGTCGTCATCGCCGCTGTAATGCAGGTCCGTGACCTCGCCATTTTCGATGCGGATATCGGCAATGCAGGTCTTGCCCGCACCACCCAGCGCCGTCTGCGTCAGGTTGACGATCGTCTGTAGCGGGATGAACGTGGAATCGTTCGTCGAGGGAATGTTCAGGGTCCGGCTATATTCAAAAATCTGGATGCCGGGGCTCAGTTCCTTGACCTTGTCCGGGATTCCCACGCACGACTCCACCTCGTCGGCGCGCATGCCGATCATGGTCAACTGTGCACGATGCGCGGTGCGGGAATCGGTATAGCCACATCCCGCCAGTCCAGCCAGCGGCAACAGGAACATCCACGAACGCAAACAGCGGGAAACAGGCGCGGAGGGGAAAGGATAAACTGTCATTTTCTCTCTTGATGACGGGGACAAAGGGAGAATTATGAAAAATGTCTGAAGATTTATTGATGATCGCCTTCATCTAAAGGAATCTTATACTCAAAAGTCCATCGCTTTTTTGTAAGATAATGACACCTGTGGCTTTCATGCACGCCATGGCCGAAACGGATCAGGCGGCGCGCGCCGGCCGGGGGATTGCGATTCGGGGGAAAGGGTCCGTGTGGTTCCGCGGCCCTGCGTGCGGGCGGCGGATGGCTGCGCGCGGTGCATGCCCGCCATCGGGACAGGGCGGGAACCCGCGGGACATGGCGCTTTTCTGCCAATATGGAATGGGGCGGGAAAATGATCGGGATCGCCTGTCATTTTCCGCATTGACTTACGCCCCGGCCGGGGGCATCAGGCGCGACCGCCTACGCATCGAAGTCGTTTTTGGGGGCGTCTGATCCGCCCCGGGAAGCCACGCCATGTCCATTTCCTGCCTGCACTCCACCACCGCACGCCCGCCCCGCACGCAACGCGCCCTGTACCGGGTGCGCGAGGCCATGCGCGATATCTGGATCGGCCCCGTCATCGCATTGGGCAGCGTCCTGTGCGGCGGGTTCTTTACACTGCTGACGCACCTGCTTGGCCACGGCGCGCCCTGAACCACGCCGCCCCGCGTTTCACCTGAAAATACCGCTTGCCGAAGGATAACGCCCTTCAGTGCAGGCCATCGCCGCGGGGCGTGGTGTCAAGCCAGCCGCGCAGGATGCGGCGCACGCGCACCCATGCGATGGCGCGGCGGAAGTCCCCGGTACTGAGGAAATAGCCCGCGCGCGTCGTGGCCACCTGCAATGCCTGCGGCCCGAGCGCCTTGAGCATGTCGCACGCAAACTGCGTGGGATCATCAAACAGGGCCGCGTCCGGCGGCTTTGGCTGTTTGCGATCTTTGGCGCGTTCGATCATCAGCATCAATCCGATTCCGCGTCTGTCCATTCACGACAGGAACCCGACGAAGGCACCCCCGCAAGAAAACCGTCCCCTGCTCCCCCCGCAAGACACGGCATTGCACCTACCATGCCTGGCAAGTCTAGGTTATGGGCAATTTCTTACGTTGATCTGCATCAATCCTGAATTCAAAAAACAACAACCCAGGGTTTCATACGGAAATACAGGGAAATGGGCGCATATTTTACAATATATTCATGATATATTGTAAGAATACTTATTCTTTCCTGACCAGCGACATGACAAAAAGGCCCACACCAATCGCCAGCAGCCCGAACAGCACAGCCAGAGGTTGCAGGTACAGGACCAGCAGCACGACAAAGAGTACAAACAGCGACGCATATTTCAGGCGCCGGTCCTCGCCAGAGAACAGGTCGTTGATCCCCATGCGGATCAGCGCCAGCGCCTGGCGCGCCTGTGTGGCCGCCGGATCGGCCGCGATCACCTGGAACCCGGATTTTTCCAGCCGTTCCAGCACGTCGCGCGCCTGTGCCCGGCGGGCGGCGTCATTGGTGGGGACGACAGTGGGCGCCGCACCCGGCGCGGGCGCAAGGGCATCGGACAGGGCGGCGACGATTCTGCTATCCATGGTGTTTTCCCCACTTTCACGCCGCGCGATCGCCGCGTTTTCACATCGTTTTCCACATTACTGACGGATTTATCCACACGGTTACCCGCGCGCCTATCCCCGAATCTGTGGGTAACCCGGATCAGCGCCCGCACGCAATGCGCCGCCCGTCCTCCAGCGAGGGATCGACCGTCATTTCCCCGCGCGGCACCGGCCCGTCCGCCAGCTTGCGCCCCCTGCCCATATGGCCCGACCACGTGGCATAGGACAGGGTGCGGTACGTATTGGCGGCACAGTTGTACAGGACCGAAAACCGGACGGAGGCGAACGGCAGGCCGTGGCTGATCATCTCGTCATCGAAATCCTGCACGAACGTGGCGGAGGCATGGCTGCCGTGCACCCGGATGGAGGAACGGTCGATATATTCCGTCACCTTGTTCTGGTACGGCGGCAGTTTCTGCAGCACCGGGGCCTGCTCCGCGCCCGATGCCGGGGCCGTCGCCGTGGCCGTGGCCGTGGCCGTGGTCCCCATGGGAACCGCCAGTGCCGCGGGCGCGCCGGTGGCCATCATCAGTATCGACGCCATGGCCAGTGCCACACGATCCTTCATATGCTCCTGTCTCCATTGCATGCGGCGCCAGTGGCGGCATGCCCGTATTTATGCAGTTCCGGTGTATATCCCATACCGCAACAGGTTCGCATAGGGCGGATGCCGCAATGCAGCATGCCCCCGGCGCGACGGGGCGGGGCCGGGCGTCATTCCCCCGCGATCTGGCGAAAGCGCGTCCACGACATCTTGTCGCGAAAGATGAACAGGACGTAATAATCCTTGTGCCGCGTGCGGGTCATCGTGGCGTTGGCATAGAACGGAAACACGTCGAACGGCCCGTCATAGCCCGCAGGGATCGGGTCGGAGCGCAACTGGCTGCGCACGCGGAACAGGGGCGAGTATTCGTGGCTTGGCCCGGCGTTGCGGCGGACATAGTACAGGTTCTTGCGAAAGCGGCGCAGGCGGTCGGGCAGGATGAAGATCATGTTGCGTTCGATAAAGCTGTCAACCGCATCATGGTTGCGCAGGTACTGCATGTCCGGCGTCATGTCGCAAAAGAAGTTGTAGCCCCGGATAATCATGCCACCCCCAGATATTCCCCGCGCACCCGCGTCACGATGCGCGGTCATATCATACCCGCCCCGACATACGACAGCACGTGGCGGGGTTGAAACGCATCGGGGCGTGGTTTAATTCCATCCGGCTGGATTGAAACCACGCATATGAGACCGGATACGAGGCCCCATGGCGCGACCCAAGACAATCGACCGTGAAAAGGTACTGGAATGTGCCGAACAGGTGGTGCAGCGCGCGGGTGCGAGTGCGCTGACGCTGGACGCCGTGGCGCGGCAGGCGGGCATTACCAAGGGCGGGCTGCAATACTGCTTTGGCAACAAGGATGACCTGATCGCGGCCCTTGTCGAACGCTGGATCGCTGCGTTCGACATGCAGGCGGCGCTTCATGGCGGGCCGGATGCCTCGCCCCTGGCGCGGGCGCGGGCCTATGTCCGGGTATGCAGCCAGATCGACGACGCAACGCGCGCGCGCATGGCCGGGATGCTGGTGACGCTGCTGCAATCGCCGCGCCACCTGCAACGCATCCGCCAGTGGTATGCCGGGTGGTTCGGCCTTGATCCCGCGACATCCCCCGACACCGACCCGGCGCAGGCCGGGCGCATCCGCACCCTGCTGTTCGCGGCGGAGGGTGCTTTTTTCCTGCGCAGCCTTGGCTTCATCGACATGGCGCAGGCACAATGGGACAGTGTGTTCGCGGACATCCAGAACATGCTGTCCACCCCCGCCCCGGCCATGTAGAGCCTTTGCCGACGTCCAACCTTTTCTATTTCTTGCTATCTTGCACGGATATTTACAGACGATGGATACGACAGGTCACTCCCCCTCCCCCGCCGCCGATACCCTTGATGCGGCCCCCATGGCCACCGACCGGGGCCGCGCCGGCGCCACGCCGCTCATGGCGATGGGCAACAGCCTGACGCACGCCATTTCCGGCGCCTGCGACTGGCTGATGGGGCAGCAGAAGGCGGATGGCCACTGGGTCGGTTCTGTCGGGTCCAATGCCTCGATGGAGGCGGAATGGTGCCTGGCGCTGTGGTTCCTGGGGCTGGAGGACCATCCCCTGCGCCCGCGCCTGGGCAATGCGCTGCTGGAGATGCAGCGCCCGGACGGGTCGTGGGGCGTGTACCATGGCGCGGGCAATGGCGACATCAACGCCACGGTGGAGGCATACGCCGCGCTGCGCTCGCTGGGCTATGCTGCGGACACGCCCGCGCTGGAACGTGCCGCGACATGGATCGCGCGCAAGGGGGGATTGCGCAACATCCGCGTCTTCACCCGCTACTGGCTGGCGCTGATCGGGGAATGGCCGTGGGAGAAGACGCCCAACCTGCCGCCCGAAATCATCTGGTTCCCCAACAAATTCGTCTTCTCCATCTACAACTTTGCCCAGTGGGCGCGTGCGACGCTGGTGCCGCTGGCGATCCTGTCGGCCCGCAGGCCCAGCCGCCCGCTGCGCCCGGACGACCGGCTTGACGCGCTGTTCCCGGAGGGACGGACCCACTTCGACTACACCCTGCCGAAGAAGGAAGGCGTGGATCTGTGGTCCACCTTCTTCCGCAGCACGGACAAGGGCCTGCACTGGTTGCAGACCAAGGTCCTGCGCCGCAGCACGGTGCGCGAGGCCGCGATCCGCCACATGCTGGAATGGATCATCCGCCACCAGGACGCGGATGGCGCGTGGGGCGGCATCCAGCCGCCATGGGTGTACGGCCTGATGGCCCTGCATGGGGAGGATTACCAGTTGCACCACCCCGTCATGGCCAAGGGTCTGGCGGCGCTGGACGATCCGGGCTGGCGTCATGACCGGGGCGATGCGTCGTGGGTGCAGGCGACCAACAGCCCGGTGTGGGACACGATGCTGGCGCTGATGGCGCTGCATGATGCGGGGGCACAGGATCGTTACACCCCGGAAATGGACCGCGCGCTGGACTGGCTGCTGGCGCGGCAGGTGCGCGTGCGCGGCGACTGGTCCATCAAGCTGCCGGATGTCGAACCCGGCGGGTGGGCGTTCGAATATGCCAACGACCGTTATCCGGACACGGATGACACCGCCGTTGCGCTGATCGCGCTGGCCCCGTGCCGCAACCGCCCGGAATGGAAGAAGAAGGGCGTGGACGCCGCCATTGACCGTGCGGTCAACTGGCTGGTGGCGATGCAGAGCGAATGCGGCGGATGGGGCGCGTTCGACAAGGACAACAACCGCAGCCTGCTGTCGAAGATCCCGTTCTGCGACTTTGGCGAGGCACTGGACCCGCCCTCGGTCGATGTGACGGCGCATATCCTCGAGGCGTTCGGCCTGCTGGGCCTGCCGCGCGACATGCCCGCGATCCAGCGCGGCCTGGCCTATGTCCGGGCGGAGCAGGACCCCGCCGGCCCGTGGTTCGGGCGCTGGGGCGTGAACTATGTCTATGGCACGGGCGCGGTCCTGCCGGCGCTGGCCGCGATCGGGGAGGACATGACCCAGCCCTACATCACCCGTGCGTGCGACTGGCTGCTGGCGCACCAGCAGGAAGACGGCGGATGGGGCGAAACCTGCGCGTCGTACATGGACCCCTCCGCCATCGGGCGGGGGCAGACGACCGCGTCGCAGACGGCGTGGGCGCTGATGGGCCTGATCGCGGCGAACCGCAAACAGGACCATCCCGCGATCGCGCGCGGCTGCCGCTACCTGATCGACAGCCAGCAGCCCGACGGAAGCTGGCATGAGGAGGAGTTCACCGGCACCGGCTTCCCCGGATACGGTGTGGGACAGACCATCAAGCTCGACGATCCGATGCTGACCAAGCGCCTGTCGCAGGGCGCGGAACTGTCACGTGCGTTCATGCTGCGCTATGACCTGTACCGCCAACTGTTCCCCATCATGGCCCTGAGCCGCGCCGCACGCCTGATGAAGGCGGCGGGGTGAGCCGGGGGTTTCCGGACGCCGCCTTTTTCTGAAAAGGCGGCGTTCCTTCTGCCTTTTGCAGGATGTTGGCGGGGGCGGGTTTTCGGGATGCCGCCCTTCGCCATGTTTACTGGACCCTGACAGTAAGTTTCCTGTTGACCCGTTTCATAGCCGACAGGCGGAACACGCCTTCATGCCGGTCATCAGGCAAAGCTTTTCCAGTTCCGAAAAGCGGACATTGCCTTAACCCGATCAGTCGCTGCGGCACATGCCATCCAGCAAGACGTCCAGCGCGGCCGGGACTGGCGTTGGCCCGACCTTCTCCTCAAGCAACTGGTTACTGAGTGCCAGCATGGCCAGGCCATGCACCTGCGCCCAGCTTGCCGCTGCCAGGGCATTGACGGCAACCGGCCGAAAGCTTCCGTCGTGCTGTCCCCTTTCCAGAAGCCCCAGCAGAATGCCGAAGGTCGCCATGGCCGCGTCATGCAACTGCGTGTCCATCGCCTTGTCGGCATCGGCACTGAACATCAGGCGATAAAGGCCAGGGTTGTGGCAGGCAAACCCGATACAGGCCTGCGCCGCCGCCATGAATTGCGCGCGCGTGGACGGCAGATCGGGGGACATGGCCGCTGTCAGGCTCTCCCCAAGCCGGACGAAGCCGATCCGGGCCAGTTCCCGCAGCAGCATCCCGCGATCCCGGAAATGCTTGTACGGGGCTGCATGACTCACCCCCGTGCGCCGCGCCACTTCCCGCAGGGTAAAGGCCCAGTCCTGGTCCGCAGCCAGCATGTCCAGCGCCGTGTCAACCAGGGCGCGACGCAGGTCGCCGTGATGATAGGGGCGGTCCTTGGTTTCACGCATTCGCGAGGTCCATGTTTACACAAGAAACTTTCATTGACACCGGATCGTCATGCTCCATACCCTGCCTGCATAAGTTTCTCCTGTAAACATGGGGGACGTGATGTCCGATGTTACTCCTGCTGACCTGCATCGTCTTCTCGACCGCCAGCGCGCGGCGTTCCAGCAGGCAGGACCACCCGACCTGAAACAGCGCCGGACCGACCTGCGCCGCCTGAAGGCCGAAATCCTGACGCGCCGCACCGAAATCGTGCGCGCCCTGAACACGGATTTCGGCCAGCGCCCGGAACGCGAAAGCGCCATCGTGGAACTGATCCCGCTGGTGCAGTCGATCAATTACATGATCGCGCATCTGGGACACTGGATGAAACCGCAGCGCCGCCACGTCTCGGCCTATTTCCAGTGCGGTCGCGCCTGGGTGGTCCGGCAGCCGGTGGGTGTCGTGGGCATTATCGCGCCGTGGAACTATCCGGTCTCGCTTGCCCTCGTGCCGCTGGCGACGGCGATTGCGGCTGGCAACCGGGCCATGCTCAAGCCGTCGGAATTCACACCGGCCACATCGGCGGTGATCGGCCAGATCGTTCAGGCCGCCTTTCCGGCGGAGCAGGTTTCCGTCGTGACGGGCAATGGCGACGTGGGGGCCGCATTCTCGGCCCTGCCCTTCGATCATATCCTGTTCACCGGCAGCACGGCGGTCGGAAAGAAAGTGGCCGAGGCCGCCGCGCGCAACCTGACGCCTGTCACGCTTGAACTGGGCGGAAAGTCGCCCGTGGTGATCGAACCCGGTTTTTCAATGCAGCGGGTGGCGGACCGCGTGGCGTTCGGGAAGCTGACCAATGCCGGGCAGACCTGCATCGCGCCGGATTACGTGCTGGTTCATGAAGACGACAGGGACGCCTTTGCCGCAACCTATCAGGACGCCGTGAAAAAGCAGCATCCGGGTGGGTATGTGGGATCACCTGATTATACGGCCATTCTCAACACGCATCATTACGAACGGCTGGGCGGTCTGATCGACAATGCCGCGGCACAGGGCGCGCGGGTGATCCGGCTGGGACGTGATTCAGCTACGGGTCATGTCATGGCCCCCGTGCTGCTGCTGGATGTGACACCGCAGATGGCGGTCATGCAGGAGGAGATTTTCGGTCCCGTCCTGCCCGTGCTGACCTATCGCACGCTGGATGACGCGATCGCCTTCATCAACGCCCGTCCCCGGCCGCTGGCCCTGTATTATTTTGGCGACAGCCGCGTTGAACGCGACAGGGTGCTGAAGCACACGGTTTCAGGAAACGTGACGATCAACGGCACACTGATGCATTATGTGCAGGACGATCTGCCATTTGGCGGCGTGGGGGACAGTGGCATCGGGGCGTATCACGGCAAGGAAGGCTTCATGGCACTCACACATGCCCGTGGTGTGTACCGACAGGGACGTTTCAATGCGGCAACGCTGCTTCAGCCGCCATTCGGCAGGCTAACCGACGTCATCACCAATCTGATCCTGCGATGACGACGCACTCTGCTTGTCGGGCATCGCGTTGATGCGGCGCATGCCGCGCGACCCGATACCCTCGCCACCCCACTTCCCAACCCGCCACCTACTCACGCGACAGCGCCCCCGGCAGGGCAAGGCAGGCGAGAAGTCCCGCCAGCAGCACAAGCAGCAGCCCGGACCACCAGCCATACAGGAAGGCCCCGCCAACACCGCCCAGCGTGAAGGACACGACGATCGCGGCATGCAGGCCCAGCCGTTCACGCGTACCGGCCCGCCGGTCCGGGCCGGCCGGGTGAAAGAACGCATCCAGCCAGTCCGCCAGTTCCAGCCCCACATCGGTCAGCATGCCCGTCATATGGGTGGTGCGCACGCGCGCCCCGGAAATGCGCGTGACCGTGGCGTTCTGGAGCCCCATGAGGAAGCTCAGCCCGTAGGCCAGCATCGGGCCGCGCGGCTGGAGTGGGGACAGCAGGTCCACCGCCCCCAGCAGCCCGAGCAGGCAGGCTTCCAGAAGGATGCTGCGGGCATAGATCGACGGCACGCGGCGCCGCCGCCCCGCATTGACCAGCAGCGCCGACAGCACGGCGCCGACGACAAAGGCCACAACCAGGCCACAGCAGGACAGGACCGTCGCCATGCGGCCTTCATGCAGGCCGTTCGCCAGGGCGGAGACATTTCCGGTCATGTTGGCCGAATAATAACCGACGGCAAGGAACCCGGCGGCGTTCACCGCACCGGCAATCGCCGCCAGCGAACACCCCAGGCGTCGGTCGATGATGGCGTTGCGCTCCTCCCCTTCATGAACAAGCACCCGCCCCTCCCGCTTTCGCCAGTTCCGACCGGGGGCAGCGTAACAGCCACCGCTTCGTGCAACAAAATTCCCGCTTCGTGACCGCGTCGGGGGATGCCGCCCGACCCGACACCCCGCGCCACGGTGCCATGCGTGCGGCGCGGGGCGTGGCGGTTGCCCCGGCGGGCGGGCGGCGGCATGATCGCGGGCATGCGCCATGCCGCGCCATTCCCCTGATATCGCAGGACATCCCCCGACCATGGTTTCCCCGTTGCGTCCCTTCTGCCTGATGCTTGCGGCCCTTGTGCCGATGGTGGGGGGCCTGTCCGCGGCACGGGCCGCGCCCGCCCGCACGGGCGCCGTCAGTTTCGAACGCGCACCCTTCGGCACCACCGACGATGGCCGCGCGGTGGAGCAGTTCACCCTGCGCAACGCCCATGGCGTCAGCGTGCGCTTCATGACCTATGGCGGCACCATCACCGCGATCGAGACCCCGGACCGGCATGGCGACATCCGTGACGTGGTGCTCGGCTTTCCCACGCTGTCGGGCTACACCCATGACAGCGCGCGCGGCGGCCTGTTCTTTGGCGCGATTGTCGGGCGGTATGCCAACCGGCTGGCACGCGGGACATTTTCGCTGCAGGGCCATACCTATCACATTCCCATCACCGCGCCGCCCAACGCGCTTCATGGCGGCACCAAGGGATTCGACAAGCAGGTCTGGACCTTCGAGGGCGAAAGCACCGACGCCCACGGCGCCAGCGTCACGCTGGGACTGGTCAGTCCCGATGGCGACCAGGGCTTTCCCGGCACGCTGCATGTGCATGTGACCTACCGGCTGGATGACACCGATACCTTCAGCCTGCATTACACCGCGACGACCGACCGGCCCACGGTGCTGAACCTGACCAACCACAGCTATTTCAACCTCGCCGGCGAAGGCAGCGGCAGCATCGAAAACCATGTCCTGCGCATCAATGCCGATACCTTCACGCCCACGGACGCGACCTCCATCCCGCTGGGGCCGATCGCGACCGTCGCGGGCACGCCGCTGGATTTCCGCACGGCCCACCGCATCGGCGACCACCTGCGCGATAACGACCCGCAGATCATGTATGCCCGTGGCTATGACCAGAACTGGATCATCAACGGCCCCGCCGGGACCACGCCGCGCCTTGCGGCACAGGTCAGCGACCCGGCATCGGGCCGCATGATGGAGGTCTGGACCACACAGCCGGGATTGCAGGTCTATACCGCCAACTCGCTCGACGCGACATATGCCGGGGTGTCGGGCCGGGCCTATCGCCAGACCGACGCCGTCGCGTTCGAGGCCGAGCATTTTCCCGACTCCCCCAACCATCCCGACTTCCCCACCACGGAACTTCGCCCCGGCCAGACGTTTGACCAGACGACCCTCTACCGCTTTGGCGTCAGCGGGGCGAAAGGCCGCTGACCCCTGCCACAGGGCGTCGCGGCCGGGGGATCAGCCCTGATTCGCCAGAGGACGCCTTTTTCTTTTGCCCGCGCGTGTCTAAATAGATCACCAGAACGTGAGCATAAGGAAGATTCATGATGTGGACAGGCATGGCACGCATGTTGTGCGTCGCGGGACTTCTGGCCGGTCTGGGGGCCTGCGCATCACGCCAGCCACCCAGCGACCCCAGCCAGAGCGGCGGCGTGGGCGGCATGACCGGATCACCGGGGCAGGATGACAGTTCCGACGGGCCGGGTGGCTCCGGCGGCCCCGGCATGGGCTGAAGCCGCCTCCCGGGGGATGTTCCCCGTGGGAGACCATGATTTTTAAATGAATCAGGGTGCAGGGATCGAGATCCCTGCCGGGTCCGGGCAGAGCCCGGATGTCGCATGTGACGATGCCCTCAGGGGCTTTGCCCCCGAGACCCCCACCAAAGGGCATTGCCCTTTGGAAACCATGACTTTGAAGGGGGTTTAGCGTCGTTTTGCGCCCGTGGTCTTTTCGGGCAGGGCGAGCCAGTGGATCCGGGCGTCGCGCAGTTCGAAATTACGCTTGCCCTGCACGCCCATGTCCCCGAACGGGTCATAGACGATGCCGGTCACCTCGGCCTTGCACTGCGGGCGCATGCCGGTGTCGCCGCACATCTGCTGCGCCTTCTCGGACGACGCCGCCTCCAGCGACGCACCATCAAGCGGCACGCTGCCGTTCCAGTTCACGCTGCCGGGCAGGTCGTCGATGCGAAACGCCGCACAGGCCGCCCCCCCGGTATTGGCCGACGCGATATAACAGGTCAGCGTCACGCGCTTTCCCACCAGCGACGGCCCCTGCGCCAGCAGGGTCGGCACGTCCATGACGGGCGTCGGGGCGGCAGGCGGGGCATGGCGGGCGGCGGCATGGGCCATGCCCGACGTCATGGCGCACATGGCCGACGCGGCCACCGCCGCACGCCATGCGCGCCCATGAAACACTCGATTCACCTTTTCTGTCCTCCGTGGGGTCAATGCACTTGATGGGCGGGATTTTTTCCCATCCCATCCGCATTGTCACCACGGGGCAGAGCGCAGGCAGTCATGCACTGGTCGCGGTGCGGCCCTGCCGCCCCCTGCCGGGTCAGAACGGGTTGGCGCGACTGTCCGGTGCGTGGCCAAGGTCAGCGAAGTGGTTGGTTTCCGCACAGCCACGGAAGCGGTCCAGCACCGGCGCGCTGCCGGTCAGCGTCATGTTGACGACCGTGCGTTCGCCATACTGCACCGTCGCCTGCTGCCCACGTTCCATCCCGTTGAGCAGTTCGGCCATCTCCTTGGGCTTCAGGTCCACCGACAGCGTCGTCGCGTCGTTGGCCTGCATGTGAAAGACATGCTGGTACGCGCCGATGCGCACCGTCATGTCCCCCGTGGAGCCGGGCGTCAGCGTCCAGTGGTCATCCGCGCTGCGCATCTGTAGCGAATCGGCATCGGCGCGGACCATCAGCACCTCGTTCTCCGCCCCTGCGATGCACAGGTCGGTGTGCAGGCCATGGTCGGGGGAATGGTGGATGGCCACCCACCCGTCATGGCGTTCGTCGATGGTCATGGCCGGGGGCGGCGCGGGTTGCGGGTCGGGCGTGGCCAGCGCCTGGCGCGCGCCGGCGGGCGAATGCGCCCACTGCGTACTGTCCTGCAACTGCCCCGCCTCCTGCGCACCCGCCATGGCCGGCAACGCGGACAGGGCAACCGCCCCTGCGATAAGGAACTGGTATATCTTCACTTTGCAACAATCCCGTAGTTGCGACCCATTGGTTGACCCGATCCCGCCGCCCCGATGCGGCCGGCCGGGCATGTCCGGCGATGGCAACGCATGTCCCCGTGGCGGCGACCTGACATATATTGTCACTTTATCTTGACAAAAAAAGGGCATAGGCATGGTGGTGCCTGTTCCCGTGGTATTTTATATGAAAAAGGCCACGTTGTACGCGTGGCGTGTAAAACCTGACATAGCATGATGTCCTGATCCCGGGGCAATGCAGGGTTGCCATATTATGAACGTATTCTGGTCGTGATTTTATGGCATGGACAGGGCAATGAAAAATACTAAACAAGATTTTCAGATCCATGACCCCGTGGCCCATGCCATGAACATGATTCGTCTGTTCGGCGCGCGGGCGTCGGGCATCGCGAACCTGCGTTCGGGCATGTGCTTCAGCGCGGGCGACCTGGAAATGGCCGTCACATGGGCGCGCGTGCGCAATTCCATCCAGAACCTGATGGACGAGGGCGACATCATCCCCCCGTCACGCCTGGCGCACTGATCCCTCCCCTTCCCCTTAACGTCCTTCCCACCGTGACCGTGGGCTGCGCCGCACGCCATTGAGGCGCACAGCGCGGCGGGTTATCATGCGCGCCAAGTGCAGTGGCGTTGTCACCAGACGGAGGGAAACAGGTCGGGATGCGCATTTTTTCTGTCGCGGCCCCGGCTGTCGCATCCATCCGCATGGCGGGCGTCGCGGTGCTTGGCCTTGGCCTGGCCCTTGCGCCGTGCGTGCCCGCGCCCACCGCCATGGCGCAGGAACAGGCGGGCGCGCAGGATGCCGGGTGGTCGTTCTCCCCCGACGGGGCGCAGGGACAGCCGATGGTCATCTCGCGCCAGAACCAGCTTGACGTGATGTTCTACCGCACGCCCACGGGGTCGCTCGGCATGGCGGTGCATGACCTGCACAAACGCTATCGCAACCCGTCGGGCGTGACCACGGTGGGGGTCGTGATCGGCAAGTTCGAACTGGTGCTCCAGATCTTCTCCAGGGGGCGGAAATGGGACACGGCGGGCGGCGACATGAAGCCCGACGCCGTGGCCGACCTGATGCAGCAGTTGCATGCCACCACCACCGGCGCGCTGGTGCCCCCCGAACGCAACCCGGTGCCGTTTTCCGTCGTGGGCGCGGCCAATGCCCTGTCGCAGATGGGGGAATATGCCTCCGCCCATGCGCTGTGGATGCCGCCGCCGCTGGGCCCCGCGCCCGCCGCCCGCAACACCGCCCCCCCGCAGGATATAGAGAAGCTGGCCCACCACCCCTATGACACGCAGCACGGGCGCGCGGTGGCCCTGCCGCATTATCCCATCGCCCAGAACTGCGCCCGCGCGCATGTGGAAATGCAGGACAGCGACGCGGACTGCATCAGCGCGGAACAGAAAAGCCAGGCCGCCCTGTCCGGGTCATGGGCACGTTATGACAGCGACCTGAAAAGCGCGTGCCTGAACATGGCGGGTGATGTCGGACGGCTGGAGAAATACCAGGCGCTGGAGATGTGCCTCTCGCGCTATCAGGACGACCGCAGGCAGTGGCAGCTTGTCTCCGGCTCCTCCGGCAGTGACGACATCATGCCGCACGACCATCCCGCCACACCGCCCGCAGACCCCACGGGAAACGCCAGCAGATGAAGAAATCCTGCCTTGCGGTCCTGATGTCCGCGCTGTTCTGCGGGCATGCCATGGCGCAGGCCCCCACCCCGCGGGAGGTGGCGAAACAGACGGGCCTGATGATCGCACGGCAGAATTTCACCGTCCCTGAATATATGCACAAAACCGAACAGGAAGGCAGCGGGGCCGTCATCGCGCAGCGCTGCCTGAAGGCCTATCCCGACGACGCCTCCTCCCGCCAGACCTGCGCCATGGTTGCCATGGCGGAGGATTACCGCCTGTTCAGCGACACGGTGAAGGACACCGACGGCGACGCAAGGGGCGACGCCACCGCCCCCACACACGCGCCCGACGCCACCGCCGCGTCCCGCCCGACCTGACGCGCCGCCCCCGCCGCGCGACCGGCGGCAGGGCGCACGCACCGCTCCCCCCTTTTCACGACAGCACCCCCGACGCCACCGCGCCGGGACGCTCCGCCGTGCCCTGTTGGCGGCACGGTATGGGGGCTTTCCCACACGGGCAGGGGCCGCGTGTAATCGTACAATATCAGTTCTGTATTCCCGTAAAATAGATGCAGATTACATGCCTGTTTTTAATAAATTGTATTGCATGACCGGTCCACATATCATGAAGACATAATGATTCCTTCGGTAAAAGTAGAATATATTGCGGATGTTTAGGAATTTCACTTTCGCATGTCTTGTGCTGCTGCTTGGTGGCGGGAGTGTCCATGCCGCCACCGTGCAATACCTGCCGGGACCGCCGCCCGACCCGCACCATGCCCATACCCGCTTTGGCGATGCCGATACCTCCAGCGGGATGCTCAGCATCGCGGGACAGCAGACCCTGCCGCGCGCGGCGGGGAACGGGTCCCTGTTCGTGGAGAAGATCGGACAGGTGGGCGATACGGATTTCCTGCTGCTGACCTCCACCGGCAATGCGCTGTGTCCCGCCAGCTATTCCATCGTGCGGGTGGATTCCTCGGGCATTGCCATACCGACCGCGTTCTTTGGCAACTGCAACGACCATCACGAGGTCCAGATCGTCCACGGGCAGGACATCGCCGTCATCCAGCCTGAATTCACCAGCAGCGAAGCCGACACCCCCCGCACCATCACCGTCTATAGCAACAGCACGCGACGCCTCGCCGAAAACGGCACCCCCCTGCGCGCGGGATGCCCCAATAACCTGTGCGACGGGTTGTAGGGGGCCATGCACCCTCAGGGGCTTTGCCCCCGAACCCCCACCAAAGGGCATTGCCCTTTGGAAACCATGACTTTTGAACGGATCAGGGTGCAGGGAGCGCGCTCCCTGCCGGGTCCGGGCAGAGCCCGGGTGTGGCATGCGTCGATACCCTCAGGGGCTTTGCCCCGAACCCCCACCAAAGGGCATTGCCCTTTGGAAACCATGACTTTTAAACGGATCAGGGTGCAGGGATCGCGCTCCCTGCCGGGTCCGGGAAGCCGCCCGGCTGTGGCATGCGTCGATGTCCTCAGGGGCTTTGCCCCCGAACCCCCACCAAAGGGCATTGCCCTTTGGAAACCATGACTTTTGAACGAATCAGGGTGCAGGGAGCGCGCTCCCTGCCGGGTCCGGGCAGAGCCCGGGTGTGACGTTCGCCCACGCCCCCGCACAGTGGCCTCGCCAAGTGATGAATTGTGGGTTAACTGTCTGGAATGACGTGTGTACGAAAAGGGAACATTCTCTGCCCCTGCGCGCTGGCGGCCATGGTGGGCCTGATGACGGACCCGGCGGCGGCGCAGGGCGCGGTCTATCGGGTGCCGGCGCAGGCCATCGGGTGTGCGACGCCCATCGCCACGCGGCACCTGTCGGACGGGATCGTCGGGGCGGGATGCCGCCATGCGGGAACGGCCGCGCGCTGGACCCTGGTGCAGCGCGATGGGGACATCACCGCCCTGCGCCGCGATGACGGGCGGCGTGAACGCACGCTGTATTTCCGCACCCATGACGTCACGCAGGTCCCCGCGTCGGGCATGGTCGCACGGTGCTGGCACTGGCTGCGCGATGGGGTGGCCAGTGTCCGGGCGGCGCTGGTGGCCCATTCCGGCGGCATGGGACTCGGGCGGTATGCGCATCTGGTGCTGGCGGGTGTGGCGGTGCTGCTGGGATGGCCGGTGCTGTGCCTTGTCGCGCGGTGGTGGGCGCGACGGCGGGCGCGCGCGATCTGTGCGGCGCTGATTGCACGACATACCGAGACGCTGCGCCTGCGGCGGCGGCAGTTACTGGGCCGCAACAGCTATGGCGTCATCAAGCCGGAGAAATGGCACCGCGAACGTGACGAGTTCATCGCCACCATCCTGCGCCCGGCCCTGCGCACGGCGGGGCGCGCGGCGCAGTGGCCGCGAATCGCCCCATGGGTCACCGCCCGGATCGAGCAGGCCGCACGCGGCACGCCACAGCGCCCCGACATTGTCGGCCCCGGCATGGACCCGCTGGAATATGAACAGTACTGCGCCGCCGAACTGCGCCATGACGGGTGGCAGGCCGAAACCACCGTCGGCAGCGGCGACCAGGGGGCGGACATCATCGCCACGCGGCGGGGCCTGCGCATGGTGGTGCAGTGCAAGCTTTACAGCCGTACCGTCGGCAATGACGCCGTGCAGCAGATCACCGCCGCGCGCGCCCATTACAACGCGACGGTGGCGGCGGTGGTGTCCAACGCGGCCTATACCCGCGCGGCACGGCAACTGGCCCGCACCAACGGCGTATGGCTGCTGCATCACGACGAACTGCGCGGTCTGGCGCAGCGCCTGAAACATGGCGGCAGCCCGGCGGCGACGGCGTGATGCCCCGGTGCGACGATGCGACGATGCGCGGCCGGATTATGTCAAACTGTGTTTTTCATGGCCGGGCATCACGTTATAACATGACGCCCGTTTCCATGTGCCACCCGCATGCCAGTTTCCCGGCACATCCGGCGGCACCGGATGCGTAACCATGGACCGATTTCCCGGTTTTCCGGGCATCAGTCCTGTTTACGCGTCGTGTCCTTCGGCAGCGGTTTTTCACGCGGCACGCGACGGATGTTGATAAGAAGGTGGGCAATCATGCGTGCTGAGTTGCTCATGGCTCATGTCTCCTATCTCCTCTATACATATAAAACGTGGTGAAAGCGAAGGTTTCATGCGTCATCACGGAAAAATTCCGACATGGACCGTGACCGTCCGTGACGTGGCCGGGACCGCGCCGATCCTGTAAAGGCGACGCGACAGGCCGGGGCATCGTGCCCGCCGGCCATCGGGAGGGACGCGGCCATGGCCTATCTGTATCTGGCGCTCGCCATCGGGGCGGAGGTCACGGCGACTTTCTTCCTGACCCTGTCGGATGGATTCACCCGTCGCCTGCCATCCTGCGTGACGGTGGTGGGATACCTGACCGCGTTCTATGCCCTGTCACAGGCCCTGCGCACGATTCCCACCGGCGTCGCCTATGCCATCTGGTCCGGGGTCGGCACCGTCGCCATCACGGTCGTATCGTGGGCGTGGCTGGGACAGAAACTCAGCCTTGCCGCCATTGGTGGCATGGCGCTCATCATCGCCGGGGTCATGGTGATGAACCTGTGCGCCGGCACGTCCGGCCACGGATGATCCCGCACGACCCGGGGACGTGATCCCTGCCGGGGCCGGGGCACGCCGCCCGGCTGTTCCATGCGACAGTAATGCCGCACGTTCAGGGGCGTTGCCCCCGCCCCCACCAAAGGTCGCGGACCTCTGGCAACCGGGGCCTTGATCAACAGGTCTGGGTGCAGGGGGCGTGTCCCTGCACCGCTCGGGGTGTGACCTATCGGCGGCCGCCGCCACCGTGACCGCCACCACCGCCATGGCCGCCGCCACCGCCGCCGCCGTGACCACCGCCGCCACCCGGGCCACCGGGACCGCGCCCGCCGCCAAAGCCACCACCATGGCCGCCATCATGACCACCCGGACCGCCGGGGCCGTGTCCGCCGCCGAAACCGCCATGGCCATCGGGCCCACGTCCCGGGCCACCACGTCCCGGGCCACCGCGCCCGTGGTCGCCATAAACCGGGTAGCCCCCATAATAATCGCGCCCGTAATAGCCGCCGTAACCACCGCCGCCATACCCGCTGTAATAATCGTATCCGCCGTAATAGTTACCGCCGTACCCGCCCGGTCCACCCGGACCGACACAGGCGCACAGCGCACCGGCAAGGGCCAGTACCGGCATAAATCTGATGGGGTTCATGTTCCTGTCTTTCCACTGTCCATCCTGTATCGTCACGATCATCCGCCAGAACCGCGATCAGAACAAGGCACGCGGATGACCATCATGTGGCAGTGTACCACCCGTTTGCCGGACGGCCGTGCGGGACGCATCACGCGGCCATGGCAATAACGGTGGATATGTGGCGATCCGCGCCGGGGATGACACAAAATGCCCATACCGGCGCTACACTCCCGCCATGTGGCCGGGTGAGTGAGGGGAAACCGGCGTCAGATATGACGCGCGGCGTCTGGCCGGGTTTTCCGGTCCTGCTCCGAAGGTTGTACAATGAACCGACTTTTCACGTCCGCCCTTCTCCTGTGCGCCACGATGTCGCTCTGCGCATGTTCCGTTGCGCAACTGGAGGCGCGCAAGGCGCATTACCTCGACCATATGGGGGAGGCGCGGATGCAGCGTAAGATTACGGTACGCAGCGAACCGTGGCAGCCCTTCATCATCGTCAGCCAGGAACATGCCTATTCCGACAGCAATTTCTTCAATAGCTGGCTTCAGGCGCTGGTCATCAAGAAAGACGGCGCGGTCTCGCGCACGGGCGGGGGAACCTACAGGGCGGGGGATGTGATCTACATGCTCAGCGCCGACCTTGCCGCGGCGTCCGGGATCTACAGCCACATCGAATATAACGGCCCCAATGGCCCGCAATATGCAAAAATCATAGATGGCGACCAGAGCGTATCCTGCTGGGACCGCACCAACACCACGCCCGATGGCAAAATCTATGACACGGGGGAGCAGAGCTGCAGCTATGAAAGCCAGATGATGGTCCCGCTGCGCGCATCCACCATCACCTATATCACGCAGCAGGCGACCCCGTGGGAGGTCCGCTTCGTCACCGACCATCCCGACCGCGATGGCGACCGCCGCGACATCGTCACCGCATCCGAAGCCCGCGCCCTGGTGGACCGTGTGAACGAGGTGCGCGCGAACCTTGGCGCCCTGCACGAAGCCACCGCGCAGAATTACCAGCCATAACGAAACCCCGACCCCATACGGCATGCGGCGCCCCCCCGGATGGGAGGGCCGCCGCAGCAGCGTATTTTCCAAAACCCCGCCGCAAGAAGGCGGCGGGAATGGAATGAAGTTCCTATTTCTTGGCCGCCGCGCGTTTTCCAAGCAACTGGATTTCCGCCGCGCTCATGTTTTCCGGCTCAACCGTGCCCTTGCGCGCGATCGCCTGTTCCTCTTCGGTGGCATGTTCGCCCCCCTTGAGGACATGTTCGGAAAGGCGCGCGGTTTCCGCCTGCGTCATCAGGTCCGGCGAATGGGTGGCCTTGCGCACCAGGTCATGGATGGAACCGGCGGCATGGGGAACACGATGTTCTTTCATTATACATAACTCCTTATTGTAAAAGCATATGTGGAGCATGCGGCCCTGTATTCAATCGACAAAAGGACATATTTTTTATATGCGGGACGAGGTAATTGATATTTACATATCAACCATGCCCACAGGTCCGCGCATTACTTCTGCCTGACCGGCACTGTTGCGGTACGATGGCGGCGGGCGGATACTTTGCACGGCGCGCGGCATGTGCAACCCTTCCTGCCCGGACGGGACGGCCCCGCAACACACCGTCCCGATAACCGAGACAGACAGGAGGCGCACGCCATGAAACTTTACTACACGCCGGGCGCATGTTCGCTGGCCGCGCATATCATCCTTAATGAAACCGGCCTGCCGCACGAGGTCGAGCAGGTGGACCTGAAGGCCAAGAAAACCGCCAGCGGCGGCGACTACCTCGCCATCAACCCGCGCGGCGCGGTGCCCGCGCTGGAGATCGCACCGGGCGTGGTCCTGACGCAGAACGTGGCGGTCCTGACCTATATCGGTGCGCAGTCGGACATCCCCGCCCTGCACCCCGCCCCCGGTTCGCTGGAGCAGTATCGCCTGCTCGAAGCCATCGGCTTCTGCGAGGACGTGCACAGCGCATTCGGCCCCATGTTCGCGCCCGACCTGCCCGATGTGGTGCGCGACCGCCAGTTGGCCAACATCCGGCGCCGCATGACGCAGGTGGAGGCGATGCTGTCCGCCAGCGGCGACGACCACATGCTGCCGGTGGGCTTCACGCAGGCGGATGCGCTGCTTGCGGTGATCCTGAGCTGGGCGCCGCATGTGAATGTGGACCTCTCCCCCTACCCCGAGGCCAGCGCCCTGCGTGACCGGGTGTTCGCCCGCCCTGCGGCGCAGAAGGCGATGAAGGAAGAAGGCCTGGCCTGACCGCCCCCGCCCGTGCGCCCGGCCTGTGGCGCGCGGGCCATCATGACCGCCCCATTCCCCCAGGGACCGCGATGACCATCGACCTTTCGACCAATTTTTTCTACGACCGGGAGGATTGGGAACATTTCATCAGTTCAATGCTGTCGGGGGTCAGTTTCCACCCCACCAGCGTACTGGTGCGCGCGCTGTATCCACGCACGCCGGACGGGTATGAGGCCATCCATTACAACAACCACTGGGTCGCGCTGTCGTACGGCTTTGTCCTCGCCTTTACCAAGGACGAACACATCATCTTTCCCGCCTTCGGGATCGAGGTCCCGCTCCGGGGCGGGTGGCCCGAATACTTCACCATGCATCACATCACCTACATGACCGCCGTCAAGGAGTGTTTCCTGACGTTCAGGCAGGACGTCAACGCCCTGCATGACCGGCTGGAACGGACGCTGGTCCGGTTCGATCCCGAACTGCGCCTTGTCACGGATGACGATTGCGGCGTGTATGTCGAAAAGAACGGCAGGGTCATCGCGCACGGCACCATCACCGTCGAACAGGAGGTTCCCGACCTGCTGCGGCAACTGGCGCGCAACCTGAAATCCGGCATCGTCCTGCCGATCGATGCGCAGGAACGCCGCCGCGAACGCCGCAAGCCCCAGTTGCGGCGCGTCTATATCAATGGCGGGGGGAAGGAAATGATTGACAATTATGTCCTCAAGACCCGGCGCAGGTCCTGAGGCAACGCGAAGAACGCCACTTTTCCCTACGCCGGACCTGTCGCAAAAATCCGCGCCCACATAATAGTACGCAGACGTTCAAAAGTTTTTGGTGAAGCTTTTTCCAAAAAGCTTCGAAAGACGCCGCCTTTTTCGATCAAAAGCCGGCACCCAAAAACTTCTGTTACTTTCCCCCGCTTTTCCCTGCGCCGGGCCTGTCGCAAAAAGCCGTGCCCACATAACAGTACGCAGACGTTCAGAAGTTTTTGGTGAAGCTTTTTTTAAAAAGCTTCAGGAACCTTCTGCCGCGCCATTAAGGCAGATTTTAATATCCCGTGCCCGATCATTCGTGACATGTTTTGTCATGATTTACCCGCCATGAAATGGAATCGCGGCATGACCCACAATTCGGCAAAAGCAGATCCGGCCCCGCTGGGGCTGATGGGGTTTGGCATGACGACTGTCCTGCTGAACCTGCATAATGCGGACCTTGTCCCGATGGGGGGCGCGATCCTTGCCATGGGACTGGTGTTCGGGGGGGCGACGCAGTTTGTCGCCGGACTTCTGGAATATGCCAATGGCAATACGTTCGGCATGACGGCGTTCATGTCGTATGGCGCGTTCTGGCTGTCGCTTGTCGTGCTGCTGTTCCTGCCGCACTGGGGACTGGCGCCTGCGTCCTCACCGGGCCTGATGGGCAGCTACCTGCTGATGTGGGGCCTGTTCACCGCCATCATGACGATCGGTACAATACGGGCGTCGCGCATGCACCAGGTGGTGTTCTCCAGCCTGACCGTGCTGTTTGCCCTGCTCGGCCTGGCGGAGATCCTGCAACAGCCGGTACTGACGCTTGTTGCGGGGTACGAGGGACTGTTCTGCGGTTTCAGCGCCATCTACCTTGCCGCGGTGGAACTGCTTGCGGGGCAGGTGGGCCACGCAACCGCGCCAGTGGACGTCACCCCCCTGCCTGTCGAGGTGCCCGCCTGAAGGAACGCCGCCTTTTTCGATCAGAAGGCGGCACCCAGAAACTTCTGTTACTTTCCCCGACTTTCCCGAAACGACGGACCCGTCAAAAACTCCCACCCTACTGCGCAGGCGTCGTGCCCCCTTCGGGATGCAGGGCGCGGTCGAGGAACCGCGCCAGTTGCGTGTAGGCAAAGCGGGTCTGTGGCAGGTTTTCCATATCCCACGGATGGTTCGCACCGGGCAGGGTGACGAGGTCGAACATCTTGCCCTGTGCGATCATGCGCTGCGCCATCGCCATGGTGTCGGCATACAGCACGACCTCGTCGCGCGTGCCATGGATGATCATCAGCGGATCGCGCAGGCCCGCCGTCTGGTACAATGCCGACTGCCGCTGGTACCGCGCGGGGAAATCATGCCCCGAGGGCGGTCCCATGATCCATTCCTGTTCGGGATAGGCATGGGCGACGTTGCTGGCCGGTGCGCCGGCCACGCCCACGGCATAGAATCCCGGCTTGCGGAACAGCGACATCAGCGTCATCAGGCCACCATAACTCGACCCCCAGATGCCGATGCGCGCCGGATCGGCATAACCACGCGCAACCATGGAGCGCGCGCCGTCCTGCAGGTCGTCGATGTCGAGCGTCCCGTACTGCCCCAGCATCGGCCGGTTCCACGCCTTGCCCCGGCCAAAGCTGCCGCGGATGCCCGGATTGATGACGATATACCCGCGCGACACCAGATACTGGTCCAGCCCCCATGTCGGGTGCGCATTGCGCCCGCCCCACTGGTCACGCACCGCATCGGAATAGACCGAACCGACAATCATGGGATAGCGGCGGCTGGCGTCATAATCGGGCGGCAGCATGACACGCATCGTCAGTTGCGCGCCGTCCACGTGGCTTTTGTAATCCAGGTACCGCACATCCGCCCACCGCCGTGATGCGAACTGCGGCAGGGGGGAATGTGTCACGCGGGCAAAGGACGGCGTGCCCGACCCCAGGGCCGCGACATACAGTTCCGGCGGCGTGGAATCGTTGCTGAAACGGTCGGCCACATGGGCGAAATCGGGGGAGAACACGACCTCATGCGTGCCATGGGTCCGGGTGACGAGTTCGGGCGTCCCGCCCTCCATCCCGACGCGATAGACCTGCCGCTGCGCATAGCCCGCCTGGTTGGAGGTGAAATAAAGCTGCCCATGGACCGGGTCGGGCACGAAGGATTCGATTTCCCACGCCCCCTGCCCCGGCGCCACGCGCGTGATGGGACGTGGCTGCGCCCCGGCGGCGGGGATGTGGTAAAGCTGGTTATAGCCATACCGGTTGGTCAGCAGCACAAGCCCCGGCCCGCGCGGCGCCCATGCCACCTGCCAGTCGGGGCGGACCTGCGCGGGGTCGGCAAAGCGGTAGAAGACCTGCCGATGGCCGCTTGTGACATCATAGACGTCGATGCCGTGATGCTTGATCACAAGGTCGCTTTCATTGACGAACAGGGAGCGGCCGTCCGGCGACAGGCCGAAATTCCACACCGGGTCCTGTTCATTCTCCCGCGGCATCCAGCGCGGCGGCCCACCCGCGACATCGACCACGCCCACCGCAAAGCCGGTATTCGGATCCCCCGGAAAGGCGCGGATGACATGGTCATGATGCGCCTGCCCGTCATGGTCGTAATCAATCTCCACCTTATGGACCGCGCGGTTGTCGGCCATGACGACGGCGATGCGATCGGACCTTGGGCTCCATTCCACCCGGTCCACCCCATCCTGTGCCGTGCCGGGCACGACGATGCGCGCGGGCGTGGACGCCCGGTGCCCCATGTCACGCAGCCACAGCGCCCCGTCCGACACGAACGCCAGCCACCGCCCGTCGGGCGAGGGCGAGATCAGCCCCACCCCATGGCGCACAAGGTCCAGCACGCCCACATGGCCGCGCATGTCCGTCACCCGCAGCGCGCCATCCATCACGAACGCCACGCGCCCGTCCGGCAGCCATGCAAGCTGCGTCACGCCCGCGCCCCGTGCCGTGTTGCGACCGGCCTCGCCCATATGGGTCACCTGCTGCACCACGCCTGTCGCGGCCTCGTACACCCAGACGTCACGAAACGCCGTGCCACGGTCATTCCACGCAAAGGCCAGGCGCGTGCCATCCGCCGACCACGCATAATGTTCGGGCGAGGTGCCGATGATGCTCTGATCCGCATACAGGCCCGCAATCGTCAGCGGTGCGGGACCGTGCGGTGCGGGTGCGGCGGACAGCGCGGGCGTCGCCGCCAGCAGGGACGCCAGCAGCAGGCCGGCGGGCAGTCGGCGTGATCCGTGGCGGGTGTCATGACGTGTCGTTTTCATCATGGCCCATGTAACGGCGCGCGGGGGCGCATGGCAATATCGTTTCTTTCGCGTTAAGTGGTATTGATAAAAGTAATAAAAGTTTTCGGGTGTCGCCTTTTTTCAAAAAGGCGACGTCTTTCGAAGCTTTTTGGAAAAAGCTTCACCAAAAACTTTTAAATGTTTTGATGGATCAGGGTGGGAATTGACACCTCGCGCCCGGTGCGGGCAACGTTGGAGCCGATGATATCGTAACGATCGGGAACAGGAATGCTGCAAGAAATTCTGAAGCGCCGCACGACGGCCCTGCTATGTGCGGGGGCCATGGTTTTGTTGCCACAGTGTAACATTATGGCCACGTCCGCCCATGCCGCAAGCGCGCAGTTGCAGACGCTGTTTACCGACTGGCGCACGCTCGCCACGCCAGAGCAGCGCGACGGCGCGGTGGATTACGGCGCCAAAGCCCTGTCGCACAAGAAGGACGGCCTGAAGAAGATGCAAAAGCGTCTGGCCACGCTGGACCGTACCGGCTGGACGACGGAGGACGATATCGACGCGCGCCTGATCGCGGCCGAGATGAACGGGCTGGATTTCGACCTGCGCGTGCGTCGCCCATGGGCGCGTGACCCCGGCTATTTCGCCACCATCTTTGCCGAGGAAAGCGACGTCCCCGCGCATGAAGGCCCCTCGGCCGACACGATCGACCTGTTCCGCTATGACTATCCGCTCTCGCCGCAGGCGGCATCGGACCTTGCCGCACGCCTGTCGGGGGTGCCTGTCCTGCTGGAACGTGCGCGCGGGTGGCTGGCGAAAAGCAATACCGCCGACCTGTGGAAATATGGCGAACGCGATTTCCACCGGCAGGCAAAGGTGCTGGGCGCGCTGCTTGACGGGTCACTGAAGATGCGCACGCTGGAGGGGCAGAAGGCCGCGACCCTGGACGGCGCGGGCGCGCCAGTGCGCGAGGCGGCGCAGAAAGCGCTGGCGGCGACACAGGATTTCGGGAAATGGATCGCGGCCGAAGCCCCGCACAAGACCGGACCGTCCGGCGTGGGAAAGGCGAATTACGACTGGTACATGAAGAATGTGCAGCTTGTCCCCTACACCTGGGAGGAGCAGGTCAGCCTGCTGCGCCGCGAACTGGAACGCGCGCAGGCGTCGCTGCGGCTGGAGGAATTGCATAACCGCAACCTGCCGCCGCTGAAACCCATTGAAAATCCCGTGGCCTATCGCAAATATGCCACGACGAAGATGCAGCAGTTCACCGATTTCATCATCAAGACCGGACTGGTGCCGGACCAGCCATATTACCGCGCGGCGATGGCGGCGCAGACGCTGGATTACACCCCGCCGGAGGACCGCAATTTCTTCCTCAAGGTCACGGCGCTGGACCCGTGGCCGCTCTATTCCCATGACATCCACTGGACCGAGCTTGCACGGATCAAGGATGACCCCAATCCCGACCCGATCCGCCGTGGCGCGCCGCTGTTCAACATCTATGCCGCGCGTTCCGAAGGGTTCGCCACGGCGTACGAGGAAATCGTGATGCAGGCGGGCCTGTATGACCACGAACCGCGCGGGCGCGAACTGGTGTGGATCATGCTGGCCAACCGTGCGGCGCGCGGGCTTGCGTCGCTGTATGTGCAGGCAAACCAGATGGACCTCGCCACGGCGGGACGGTTCCATGCGTCGTGGACGCCGCGCGGATATTCCGATCCGAACAATTCCCTTGTCGGGTTTGAACAGTTGCTCTACCTGCGCCAGCCCGGATATGGCACCAGCTATGTCACGGGCAAGCTGATGTTCGACCAGTTGATCTCCCGCCAGGCGCATGAGGCGGAAGCCGCAGGACGCCCGTTCGATGTCCGCACTACCTTCGCCGGCATCGCCGCAACCGGCATCGTGCCGTGGCCGCTGGTGGAAGAAGCACTGATCCCGGCCAAGGCACTGGCGGACGCGCCTTAGGTAGAGAAGTTTTTGGTGAATCTTTTTTCAAAAAGCTTCGAAAGACGCCGCCTTTTTAAAAAAGGCGGCACCCAAAAACTTTTATTACAAGGACCATGTGGGCCGGGTCATGGGGGATCCGGCCCACATGGTGCGTCTTCGCTCTTGTCGTGGTCATGGTTTCTTTTGGCGCAAGGGCAGGCGGCAAAGACCCCGCCGACGTCACGGCCTTTGTGCATGACGCCGATACCTGCGTGTACCTGTCCGGGGAATGGGACAGCACCCTGCCGCAACGCAGGAAGGATGAACTGTCACGCGAAATGGATGCCGCCTGCGCACATATCCGCGCAAGGCAGGAAGCCCTGCAGAAAAAATACAGGGTTGATAGGGATATCATGTCGGAACTTGGGGCATATCAGTTCTGAGGGCGGGAGGGTTTGGGTGCAATCCCCATTCCTGCAACCGTAATGGTTTTTATATATGTCCCCAAAACGCAGAATCTTCGTTCAATGGGCATAAGAAAGACAAGGCAGTTGTCTGATTATCAGGTATGGCTTTATCTCGCTTTTGTCGTCATGAGAATTACTATGCTGACAAAGTTACGGCCCAGTATACACCAAGACATACAAAGTCGTTTCCCCAAAAGGTCCGTAAAGCATAATCGATTTTGAGGTGACCGCGTGTTCCTCCGCTTAGGCCATCAAATCACTGTTCTGCGCAGCCTCTCGCACCATTACAGAAGTTTAATTTCCCGAAAAATATAATAAAACTATGGCGATCATAAATATGAAATATATCTACCATGATTAGCCTCAAATACTATTGGTTTTCTTATTTTTCATTCTGGAACCCAATAGGATAATGTACCACCCGCATTGATTACAACCTTACTAAAAACGCCCCCCTCGCTAATACCATTCGAGGGCCATCAGAAACGGTACCTGCATCATACCCGTCTCGGTCTCGTGGCAATTTTCCACCTCGACGGAGACTGTCTGGTTCTGTCATTGCTGCTTTCTTCCCTTATTATCTTAAGTTTCTTGACATCTCCCCAGATCTTTAATGAAAGATGGACCGATTAGACAGACCTTATTACGATACTATGCCACGTCAACTTTTCAGGCAGCATTGTCCACAAGATGCGATCAATTAACAATTGATTGCTAAAATTCACCATCCTGTTACCTGCCAGACGCTAGCCACAGACATTTGTTCAGTTCATGTCTACTTTTCTGATCATTCTACGACGTTCGTAATGTCTTTGATGAAGGCACCTGTAGTCCGTCTGTTTCAGGACCTTCAGACAAACGAGAAGTCTGTGGATTGCAAAGAGAAAGGTCATTCTATTGGCTTTAAAAGGCTGTTTCAAAAGTTGCCCGGGTCGGTCTGATGTGCCTGTTTGCGCCTGAATGTGGTGTCTTTTGCTCCGATACAGAATGGGATCGGGCTGCACAGTCGCTTGTTCAGTCACAAAATGCCTGACCAGCTCTTAGCTCGGACCTTTTGAAACAGCCTCTCAAAAATAATATTTTGACCGCGAATAGAGAAAGAACAATATGCCAGAAGAAATCAAGTTCAATGATCCTTGGGAAGTTGCAGCAAAATTTCCAAATGCATCAGAGATTTCTGATATTTATCTATCGGAATGTGAGACCTGGGCCAACGATAAATGTAACGACATGCTCAAAATTTCCGGTGCAGCCCAACCAGGGCTGTCTGTACTGATAGTCGGTTATCTTATCGGAGCCCAGCTTCCTTACTGGTGGACTAATGGCGCATTAAAACTAGATTGGAAAGTCTTGATATTCCTAGGATTGCCGGGGATAGCAGGCGTTTTCGTCACAGTATATGCAGAATATTTTAGAGCACACCCGACTAAGGCGTCGGCGGTGGGATGGGAGAGCGCCAACCGCTTAAGAAATTTCTGGAAAAATATTATTGATAATGAAGAAAATATAGACGACGACCTTGTATCTAAAAAACTTCTTATCTTTATTCGCAATGACCGGATGAGGCGAATAGAAAGTTTTCAAGAAGTAGAGGCAGGACGACATAAGTACTTACAACGTTTTCTTTTATTACAGGCTGCTGGGATAATGTTTCTTGGTGCGTTTACGATACACGTATTAAAAGCAGCACATCAACAGCATGTTACGCCAACAAACATTACTAAAAATACGAAAAATTAAAGTCTGCTTTCGGCGTCCTGTGTTAAGCCAGCAACACCCGAGAGGAGGCGAAAGGTGCTACGTACCCTCCCCCCAAAAAAACAGGGCCGGACCCTTTCGGACCCGGCCCTGCCTGCCTTGCGCGGTATGGCGATCAGGCGACGGTGCGGCCATCTTCCTTTGCCAGTTCCTTGATGCGGCGCAGGAAGGACACGGCGTAGTCTTCGGCTTCCATCTTGGAGGAGAAGCCGCCGAACGTCGTCGTCAGGCCACCCACGCTCACGGTGAGGGAGAACTTGCCCTGCGCGTCGGGGCCCTGTGTTTCTGCTGTCTTGCTCATGTCTTCATTATCCCATGGTTCATGACGGGCCATTTCCGGCCTGTTCCACATAATATGGGGACGAACATCGCGCATATCCATGCCGCCGCCTGCATGACTGCGCGGTGCAGGCAGCATATGGATGCTTGATCGAAATCATGGAAACGCAGCATCGCCGCCCTCAGGGGCCTTGCCCCCGCCCCCCACCAAAGGTCTGAGACCTTTGGAAACCATGACTTTATAAACAGATCAGGGTGCAGGGATCGGGATCCCTGCCGGGTCCGGGCAGCGCCCGGGCACCCCACACGCCGACGCCCGCAGGGGGGCCGCCTATTTCCACACCCACTTGCCCACGACGCGGCCATTGATGACCAGTTCCGTGGCATCGACCTCATCCATGGGATAGGTCGGGTTGACGCTGATGATGCGGATGCGCGGCGGGTCGGAATTGGGCACCAGCATCAACTGCTTCAGCACGACGCCCAGGCCGTTCCACAGCACATACACCCCGTCGGGCGACGGTACGCGGTGCGCGGTATCGACCATCACACGGTCCCCGGCCATGAAATCCGGTTCCATCGAATTGCCCGCAACCCGGATGATGACCAGCGCCGACGGGTCGGAGACATAGTTTTCCACGAACGCGCGCGGCATGTGCCACGCCGCCAGGCTGGCATGGCCCTCCCCCGCGCCGCTGTCGGTATCGCCCACGATCGCGCCGCTGCCGGCATGGGGGGAGATGTCGTATTCATTGATCGTCACCGTCCCGTCCGCATTGCGGCGCGGGGCCTGCGCGCGGGCTGCGCGTTCGATCCCGTCATTCAGGTCCGACCCGCCGGGAATGACCCCCGACAGGGCCCAGACCTCGCCCGCGGAAATCGGCGGGTCCCCACGCTCGCTCAGCAGCGGGACAAGGCGGCGGACCAGGTCAACCGGCAGGTATTCCTTCTTCTGCTTGCTCTCGTAAAAGGAATAGGTCGAGAATTTGTTGCCCATCCCCAGATCCTGCGCCAGCGCGCGGATACTGTAGCCCGCACGTTCACGCAGCGCCTTCAGCCTCTGGGAAACAGGCAGGTGTTCCGGGCAGGGAGGGGAGGAAGAAGGTGGCATGGTTGATGTCCTGTCCGATCAGGGGCGGGCGATGTCCGGCCTCCCGCAGGAGGAGGTGCATATTTTCACCCGATCCTGCCCGCGCGCAAGGCCACCCGCCCCGATGGCGCGACAGGGCGCGGGTGACGTGATAGGATACGCCCCCGACACTGGCGCGGGCCGCGCCGTCCCCTTCCCCCATATCGCAGGAGCGTATGCGCCCGATGATCACCCGCCTGCCCGGCCTGTTCCGGATTTCCCACCTGTTCGACCTGTTCGAAGAAGGCGTCATGCTGGTGCTGACGCTGCTGATTGTCGTGATCGCGGGGGTGTCGCTGGTGCATGTCGTGATCGCGGTGGGGCAGATGCTGCTGGGTGCTGGCATGACGCCCACCAGTCCCGAAGTGATCCAGAGCATCTTCGGCATGTTCTTTACCGTGCTGATCGCGCTGGAGTTCAAGCATTCGATCCTCGTCCTGCCCGATGCGCAGCCCCACAGCATGATCCGCATGCGCTCCGTCCTGCTGATCGGGATGCTGGCGACCGTGCGCAAGTTCATCGTCCTTGACCTCAAGGAGGTGAACGTCATGGAAATGCTCGCACTTTCGGCCTCCATCCTGTCGCTGGGCATTGTCTACTGGCTGGTCCGTCCGCAGCAGACCGCGCCGGAGGAGACATCGCACGACATGCCGGCGCATGACTGACACAGGTCATGGACCTGCGGAAACCATGACTTCATAGACTTGAAGCCACCCGGGTGTTCCATGCGCCTGCGGCCCCGCACGCTCAGGGGCCTTGCCCCCGAACCCCCACCAAGGGGCATCGCCCTTTGGAAACCACGACTTAAAGACAGGTCAGGATGCAGGGGGCCATGCGATCACGGCTTCTTGACGTGGGACCGGGGGGCAGGTTTGCTTGGGGCAGGGACCAATCGCCACAGATCAGGAGGGACAGGATGGCTTTCAGGGACGGTGACGTCGTCATGGTGCGCAAGGATGCGGTCTCGGACCCCAAATGGAGCGGGGCGCGGGGCACGGTGGTGGAGATCATCGACAACGGGCAGATGCGCGTGCGTTCCGACCAGACAGGCGATGACAAATGGTTCACCCCGGATCAGGTCGTCTCCGGCTGAAACACCTGCCCCTGCCGGGCGGAAACGGGGGCGTGGCGTCGGGGCCACGCCCTTTTTTCATGCCCGCCCGCGTGGGGTCGGGGCCTCGTGCCGGGGTTGCATGCATGGCGCGGATGCGGGGCATGTGCTGGATGCGGGGCGGTTTGGACGCGGCCTGCGGCATGATGATAGGATGATGGCCGGTTGCCCGCTTTCGGGACGGCCCGACGGAGGCGTAAGGCAGGAACACGATGGATCGCGGCAAGATTGTAAAATGGGGCACCATCATTTCGCTGCTGCTCATGGTCGGCAGCGTCGGCGTGCTGGTGCGCGGCATGACGGCCGAGGGGATCGGACCCATGGCATGGATGGTGGCCGAAGGCCTCGCCGGGCTCGGCCTGCTCGGCCTGGGCATCATCAACGTCACGGGCGGACGCGACAAGTAGGGCCGTGACACACGCCGGGCCTGTCACAAAACCCCGCCCGCACAACAGGGCGCAGAGGCCCAGAAGTTTTTGGTGAAGCTTTTTTCAAAAAGCTTCGACCCCCTCACCCTTTTGTAAAAACTACGCCGCGCGCCCTGCCGGGTCATCCGACAGGATGGCCCAGCGTTCATGGTCGCGCCATGCGCCGTTGATGAACAGGTAACGCGGGGAAAACCCCTCACACCGGAATCCCACGCGCCGCACCAGGGCGAGTGACGGCAGGTTGGTGGGCTGGATGTTGGCCTCCAGCCGGTGCAGGCCCATCATGTCGAACGCATGGCGCACCGTCATGCGCAGCGCCTGCGTCATCAGCCCGCGCCGCGCCTGCGCCTTCATCGCGTAATAGCCCAGATAGGCGCTGCAGAACGTGCCATGGACCACCTGGCTCAATGTCAGGACGCCGACCACGCCCCCCGGCCCCGCCATGTCGTCGCGGCGCGCGACCAGTGCGACATTGGCCCCGGTGACGACCTGGTGGAACCACTCCGCAAAGCCGTCATGGTCGGTAAAGGGCGCGACCCATGGCGCGTGGAAATCGCGACTGGCGAGGTTGCAGGCCACAAGGTCATCGGCATCCATGCGCGTCACGGGCGCAAGGCTTACCCCCGTATCATGCGCGCCCCCTTCGCACGGGCCGGGACGGGCGGGGTCATCCATGATCGCCCCCGTTCCCATGCCCGTCCCCACCGCGCGCGGGCATGGCGCCAAGGTGGCTTTCCCCGCGCGCCCGCGCCAGGTGCGCCTGACGTTCGCGTTCGGCGTAACGCGCGCGCTGTGCCGCGTCGCGTTCGTCATGGCAGGCGGGACAGCTTATCCCCGGCACATAATGGGGGGAGGCCTGGTCCGCCACGCTGACGGGCATGCGGCAGGCATGGCACAGCGCATGGGTGCCGGGGCGCAGGTCGTGCGTGACGCTGACGCGCTGGTCAAAGACGAAGCATTCGCCTTCCCACAGGCTGCGCGCCTGCGGCACGGTTTCGAGGTATTTCAGGATGCCACCGCGCAGGTGGAACACATCGTCGATCCCTTCGGCGCGGACAAAGGCCGTCGCCTTTTCACACCGGATGCCCCCGGTGCAGAACATCGCGATTTTCGGCGCACGCCCCTGCGACAGCAGTTCCGCGCGCCGCGCCCGGAACCAGTCGGGGAATTCGCGAAACGACCGGGTGGCCGGGTTGATCGCACCCGCGAACGTGCCGATCGCGACCTCATAATCATTGCGCGTGTCGATCACGATGGTGTCGGGGTCGGAAATCAGGTCGTTCCACTGCGCGGCCTCCACATACTGCCCGACCTTGCGGCGCGGGTCGATGCCGGGGACGCCCATCGTCACGATCTCCCGCTTGGGGCGTACCTTCATGCGGTGGAACGGCACACTGGCGGCGCGGGTTT
The DNA here is from genome assembly GCF_013155425.1 of Gluconacetobacter entanii. Lineage (NCBI taxonomy): Bacteria > Pseudomonadati > Pseudomonadota > Alphaproteobacteria > Acetobacterales > Acetobacteraceae > Gluconacetobacter > Gluconacetobacter entanii. The sequence continues at coordinate 62,133 of NZ_JABJWD010000047.1, forward strand.
CCTTGACATCCATCTCCGCACATCCCGGCAGCGCACGCAGGTGCGCCAGAACATGGCCGATGCCCGCGTCACTGCCCGCGATGGTGCCGTTGATCCCCTCCGCCGCGATCAGCAGCGTCCCGCGCACCCCATGTTCCGCGCACAGGCGCTCCAGCGGTGCGCGCAGGGCAAGGTGATCGTCAAACGGCGTAAAGCAGTACAGCGCCGCGATCCGCACCGGCAGGGCGGTCTCATCAATGGTGGCGGACGGGGCGGGCGCGATGCTGGTCATGGGGCGGGGACCCTGAAAACGGGAATGGGACAACCCCACCGCCATATCAGGGTGCCGCGCGATCTCCAAGCGGCAGGCGAGCGTGCCGCCTGCCGGCCCGTCCGGTGAACGTCCGGAATCATCAGGGGGCAGAGCCCTGCCGGTTCAGCCTGCCTTGCGCGGCGGCAGGAAAAAGCGGGTTTCCATGTACTCGCGCGCGATGTCCTGATCCGCGCTCAGCCGTGCGATGCCACGCAGCAGGAAATTGAACGGGTCGTCCTCCCCCTTGCCCATCAGCGTGCACAGTTCCTCCCGGTGGGCGGCGAAATATGCGCGGTCACGCAGCGGGGCAAGGGCGGGGTCATCGAGGCTGAATTCCTCGTATTCGTCCGTCTCGGCCTCATCGAGGGAGAGGACATACAGCAGCGATGCCATCGACGCATTGGCCCGGCAGCCATATCCAAGTTCGTAGAAAAGGGCGAGGTTGGCGGTATTCTCCCCCCGCCCCCCCAATGCGAACAGGCGCTGGCGCAGCCTGATGGCAACGGCGAGGTCCTGTTCCACCAGGCCGTCGTCCTCCTCGTTCTCATACGCCTCGGCCAGCATGTTCAGCGCCGGCAGGTCATCATGCAGCGCCGCACGCCCCAGCCATTGCAGCGCCTGCGCGCGGGCGGCCTGCCGCGTTGCGCCGTCCGTGGCGTGGCGGGCCTTCGCATCCCAGCATTCCCCGGCCGCGCGCATCGACTTCACATCGCCCGCCTCCGCCGCGCGGGTGTACCACGCAATGGCGGCGTCGGGGTCGGACTGCCCAAGGCGGCCACGCTCATAAATCTCCCCGATGCCCCAGTATCCTTCGGCATATCCGGCATCGCCCGCGCGTTCGTACCATGCCTTCGCCGTGGGGGCGTCCTTTGCATACCCGCCTTCGGCCAGCAGGAACGCGCGGCCGACGCAGAACATGCCCTCCGCATTGCCGGCATCGGCCGCCCTGCGGAACCACGCCACGGCACCGGGTTCGTCCCCCGCGCGTCCCGTGACGGCCCCAAGCTGGAGCATTGCCTCCGTATCGCCCGCCGCCGCCGCCATGCGCAGCGCCTCCATGGCCAGCGGCGGCGGCGCGACGGGGGGCGGCGGCTCCGGCTGCACATCCTTTGCGACGCCCTCCGCGATTATACGCAGCATCTGCGCATCCGGCACGAAGGCAATCGCCGCCAGCGGGTCCGTGTCGGGGGAGTTCGTCTCGGGGGTCTGCCGTTCGCTCATTGCGCGTTCCATTCCATCATTCATGCCATGCACCTGCCGTCCCCGCGCGGGGTGGCGCTGGCGCGACTATGCCACATCCGCGTCCGGCGCACGCGCCAGCATCACGCATGATGCGTTGCGATAGGTACACTCCCCCGTCGGGCGGTATCCCATCCGCGCCGCCAGCCGCAGGGAGGGGTGGTTGTCCGGGTCGATGATGGCCACCGTGCGCTGCGGGCCATGGGTGCGCGCGAACCAGTCATGGATGGCGCGTGCGGCCTCCGTCGCGTATCCCCTGCCGTGGGCGGCGGATGTCATGATCCACGCCACCTCCGGGCAGCGATCGAATTCCGCGCCCAGCCCACGGTGGAAATCCGCCAGCCCCACATCGCCCAGGAACCGCCCGTCCGCGCGGTCGAACACGCCAAACAGCCCGTAACCCAGCGCCGACCAGTGCCCGATATAGCGCAGCAGGCGGTTCCACGACTCCTCCTCGCTCGGGCGGGGGGAACTGAGGAAACGGCGTGTGCCTTCATCAAGGAACATCGCGCGCCAGTCATGGAAATCCGACAGGCGGTGCGGCCGCAGCACAAGGCGCGGCGTCCTGATCACGGGGAGGGTCGGGGAAAGCGGGTCTGCCATTGTCACTCCATGCCCTGTGTCACGCCACGCGGACGGCCACAACCCATATCACGGATCGAACCGCCCGACGATCCTTCCACACGTAGCGCAGTCGGTGCATGCCCCACCCGGGCGGCTTGCTCCGGACCCGACAGGGATCACGCTCCCTGCACCCTGATCCGTTTAAAAGTCATGGTTTCCAAAGGGTAATACCCTTTGGTGGGGGTTCGGGGGCAAAGCCCCTGAAATGGTCGGCGCATGGAACACCCGGGCTCTGCCCAGACCCGGCAGGGATCGCGATCCCTGCACCCTGATTCATTTAAAAGTCATGGTTTCCAAAGGGTAATACCCTTTGGTACGGGTTCGGGGGCAAAGCCCCTGAGGCCTGCCCTGCCATCACGCAGGGGTTCGCATGGGTGACGGGCTCTATTACAGATCGTTTCATCTTTCCCCCACCCATTGCCTGCGGGTCGGGGGGCATGCTGTTCTGCGCGAAACAGTCTTTCCGGGTCCATGACAATCGCCTTTTTCCGCCGTTTCCTGTCGCACTCGCCCCGCCCTGACATCTGGTTCTGGCTGCTTGTCGCCATGGCGCTGTCGCCGTCGGTCCTGTCGCTGCATGGCGTCGTGCGCAGTATCGCGACGGCCATGGTGCTGATGGCGGCGCTGGGGCGGCGGCGCGCGGTGATCGTGGCGCTGCTGCCTGCGCTGCTGCTGCTGCCGATGGTGCTGTATTATGTCCACCTGACCGGACGCCTGCCGGGTGTGCAGTTGTGGCTGGTGCTGTTTTACTGCTCCTTCCCGGTCATCGTGGGATACCTGCATGCATTCTGGCCGTGGCTGCTGCTGTGGGGGGGGATGTGCCTTGGCGCGGTGGGCCTGTATGTCGCGCGGCCACGCGGGGCGGTGCTGGCGTCGGGATGGGGACGGCGGGGATGGGTGCGGTGGTTCACGCTGCTGCTGCTGGTGCCGATGGGCGCGCGGGTCATGCAACTGAACCAGGAGAATTTCCACCGTGCCGTGAATTACAACCCGTTTTACGGGCTGGAGGATTTCTACGACCATTCCTATCCGTGGAACCTGGTTGCGGGCTACCTTGCCGGGCGGCATGAAACCCGGCGCGTGACCGACATGGCGCGGCGGATGAACCATCAACCGGTGCGCTTCACCACCCCGCCCGACCGCGATCCCCCGCATGTCGTCGTGCTGGTGATTGGCGAAAGCGCGCGGCGCGACCACCTGCACATGTATGGCTACCACGTGCCCGACACCCCGGAGATGGAGCGCGAGGACGGGCTCCTGCGCTTTGGCGACATGGTGACGCCGTTCGATTACACGGTGGGCGCGGTGCCGGTCATCCTGTCGCAGTTCGACCGCGTGCTGGCGTCACGCATCACGCAGCACGACCTGATTTCCCTGTTCAACGCCGCCGGGTATGACACGTGGTGGATCAGCAACCATCCCCGCCTTGGCCCGTATGACAGCGTGATCGGCGCCTATTCCGAACAGGCGCGCCACGTCGTCTATACCACCGTGCATGGCGGGATGATGAGCCGTCCGAAACTGGACGAAGCCCTGCTGCCCGAAGTCGCGCATGCCCTGCAGGGCGCGCACGGCAACACCTTCATCATCGTGCATGTGTTCGGCAGCCATGAATTCGTGGCCGACCGCTTCCCCCGCGCCTATGCCCGCTTCGGGTCGGATTATGACAACAGCATCGCCTATACCGACCATGTGCTGGCGCAGGTTACCGACATGCTGCGTGCGCTGCCGGGGGACAACATGCTGTTCCACGTCGCCGACCACGGGGTCCGCGTCAGCGAATGCACCGCCGGGCATACGCAGCATGGCGACCTGAAGCAGTCCTATGCCGTGCCGTTCCTGATGTGGCTCTCCCCCTCATGGATCGCCCATCACCCGGCGCAGTACGACACCGTGCGCACGCACCTCGACGCACCGCTGATGACATGGAACCTGCCCGACAGCATCGCCGATGCCGCGGGGCTTCACCTTGCCGATGGGGACGCCACGAAATCCGTGTTCTCCCCCCTGCTCGCCCGGCCGCACCGCGTGGTCCATGGCGACGGGGACAACATCAATGTGGATTACGACCACAGCCATAACACGGCCGAATGCCATATCATGCCGGACTGATCCTGCCGTGCCCCGGGGGCCTTGCCCCCGCACCCCCACCAAAGGGCATTGCCCTTTGGAAACCATGACTTTTAAAACGAATCAGGGGGCAGGGATCGTGATCCCTGCCGGGTCCGGAGCAAGCCGCCCGTGTGTCGCGTGCGCCGACGGCCTCAGGGGCGTTGCTCCGAACCCCTGAAACCATGACTTCTGGATGTCTGGCGTCAGTGCTGCTGCGCCGCCTCGGGGTGGTGGCGCACATAGGCGTCATAGCGACGCTGGTCCACGCAGAAGGCGAGGTTCTTGTACAACTGGATATGGCGCTGCGCGGTGACCTGCTGCTGGCAGGTGACCCTGTCGGCGTCCTTGTATTCGTCCCACACGCCGCGCAGGACGGCGGCCTTCTCCTTTTCGGCGGAGACGCAGGCATATTTCACCTCGTCACCGAACTCGTTGGTGCAGTCGGCGTCGATGTCATATTCGGGGAAGGCCGGGCTTGCCGCCGGCAGGTGGACCGCAGGGTCGATATACAGGGAATCCAGCATCGCCTCCGACACCGCATGGGCGGGCGATACCCCCGCAACCAGCGTGGCGGCCACAACCGAAAGCACCGCCACAACGCCACCTGTCTTCTTCATGTCCGCAATCCTTTTACGCACATCCGGCCTGCCACCGTGCAGGTCCGTCGTGGCGCGCACTGTGATGGAGTTGCAGGGAATTGAAAAGCCCAAAATCCACCGCCGCGCCCGTCGCCGCATGCCCGCCCGTGCCCGTCATGGCCGCGTCACGGTCCCGTCACGCGGGCGTGACGCCGGGGTGGTGGCGATAATCCCCCCACACGCACAGGTTGCTGCTGGACAGGGACGCGCAATGCCGCAATGATGATGCCCCATCACCCCCGACAGGTCATGGCCGCGCCCCCGGACCATCGGCCTGCATGCCGCCTGTAGAGGGATCGACCGCATGACCGCCCCCACGCCCCCGTCCCCCACGCCATCGCGCACGCCCCGGCCCATCCGCATCGCGATCATCGGCACGGGCACCATCGCCAACACGCAGCATGTGCCGGTCATCCGCGCGCACCGGGGATTTACGCTGGTCGCGGGCGTCAATCCCGTGCCGGTGACATGGTGGGCGGCCGCGACGGAGGGGACGAAGATGTTTTCGTCGATGTCCACCCTGATCCAGTCGGGGCTGGAGGTCGATGCGGTCGCGATCTGCACGCCGCCCGCCACCCATTACGCGCTGGCGGCGCAGGCACTGGCGGCGGGGTGGCATGTGCTGCTGGAAAAACCGCCCACGCCCATCCTGTCGCAGGCGATGGACCTGCACCGCCTGGCGCGCAACGCACGGCGCACGCTGATGACGTCGTGGCATGCGGCATGCGCGCCAGCCATCGCCCCGGTGCGGCAGATCCTGTCGGCCAACGGCATGCGCGCAATGCGCATCACATGGCGCGAAAGCGTGCAGAAATGGCACCCCGGCGCCAACTGGTTCTGGAAACCCGGCGGCCATGGCGTGTTCGACGCGGGCATCAACGCCCTGTCGATCGCCTGCGCGGTGATGGAGGAACCGCTGTTCGTGCGCGACGCCCTCCTTGACATCCCCGCAGGGGCCGCCACCCCCTGTACCGCGCAGGTGCAGTGGACCACGCCCACCCTGTCATCGGGGCTGGAGGGGGTGTTCGACTGGACCCATCGCGGGACGGAGGTCTGGGACATCGCATGGACGCTGGACAATGGCCGCAGGCTGGTCCTGTCCCATGGCGGCGGGGGGCTGTCGCTGGACGGGGTGGGCATCACCCTGCATGGCACGCATGAATATGAATGTGTCTACAGCCGGTTTGAGACGCTGGTCCATGCCGGCGCGTGCGAGATCGAATACCGTCCCGTCGCCCTGGTGGAGGACATCCTGTCCACCGGGCAGCGCCGTCCCGCCGACATGGCGGTCAAGATCCCGCCCGATCCCACCCCCTGAACCATACCCTGAAACGCAGCCATAACACCGCGCGATGGAGGCCCTGCATCACGGGGGATGCCATGCGGGGTGATTGTGGTCTATAACCCCGTGCGTGCGATACCCAACAGGCAGGACGGGCGGCAATTCAGGTGACATGGGTGACATGGGGCGAGTATCAGGCGCTCGTCCAGCTTTCGGCCGGGATGAACATGGCGATCCTGAGCTTCGTGGACATCAGCCTTCCGGCCATAAAGGAACGCCGCCGCGTCTTTGAAAAGGCCCAGCAGGAGCTGGAGCGCCACAAGAAGACCACGCGCCACAACGACCCCGACGCGCAGGACGCCCACAACCGCAGCATCAGCGAGATGGACCAGAAGATGTACCTGCTGTGGAAGGAGGCCGCCGCCTTCAGCAGCGAGGAGGACTCGCTCCTCAAATCCACCGGTGTCATGGGCGTGACGGGATCGGTCGTCAGCCTCGTGCTGCTGTGGTATTCGGCGCAGCATTACAACGACCCGATCTCCCTTCTGGGCAAGATCCTGATCGGGCTGTCGTTCGGTTCCCTGCTGGGCGCGTTCATCATCAATTTCATGACCGCGTCGCAGGCCGGGATGCTGACGCGCAAATGCAACGACATCCGCAGCGAAATGCACGACCTGCTGTAAAAGCGCGCGCGGCATGCATCCCCATGGCTTAGCCCCCGCGCCGTGGACGTGGTATCGCCATGTCCGCCGCGTGGCGCGCACCGCCGCCACCCGATCACACCACCGCCACAAAAGGGCATACGCACATGAACGCAACCGAAATCCGCACCCGTTTCAACGCGGCGCTGGACAACATCCTGTCCGATGACGAAGTCCCCGCCGACGCCCGCACCCTGCCGCAGGCCCTGTCGCAGGCGCTGATCGAGTACCGCCTGTCGGCCGCAAAGCCGGGGCAGGACCTGACGCCCGCCGACATCACCGTGTCCGACATCAAGGAGATCGACCGCCTGAAGGCCGGCGACGACGCCACCGCCGCGACCCTGCGCAAGATTACCGAAGGTGCGGACGACCGCGCCCTGCGCCTCGCTTTCCTGTACTACTGCCAGGCCATCACGCGTATGGCTGCCTGATCCCTGACATGTAACGCAGTCGGGGCATGGAACACCCGGGCGCCGCCCGGACCCGGCAGGGATCGCGATCCCTGCACCCTGATCCGTCTAAAAGTCATGGTTTCCAAAGGGCAATGCCCTTTGGTGGGGGTTCGGGGGCAAAGCCCCTGAGGCTCCCTCCCCACCAGAAACAGGTGGCACGCGGGCGGGGCCTGCTACAAAACCCCGCAATGCGCTCCCGCCGGAAGCGGTGCTACGGCCAGCAGAATATCACCGTGTCGCCGCGTGCCGCCTCCACTATGGGCGTTTTCCCCATGCCGCGCCACCGCGCCTTGCACGGGTGCGGGGGTTGGTCCTTAATATCGGGCATCCATGGGGGGCAGGACGGCCTACCGGATGACGGGACATGGGGCGGATGAAGGATCTTGGGTGCATGCTGCGGCTATCGCGTAAATTTTCGGGACCACTGCTGGGGCTTGCCCTTGTGGCGGGGATTTCCACCGTGGCGCAGGCGCAGCAGGCACAGACCCGGTTCGGCGCCATCGCCGTCAGCAACGACAAAATCACATGGCGCGGCCATACCCTTCACCCCGTCCTTGCGGGCAACAGTGGCCTGATGCTGTCGCAGCCCGTCCAGATGGGCAACAGCGATATCGTGCTGGTACAGAGCATCGGTGGCTCCCTGTGTCCCGCGACAGTGGCCATCGTGCAGGTGGGCCAGAAAAAGGAACACCACACCAATTTCTTTGGCACCTGTTCGGACCTTGTCCAGACGAAGGTCGTGGGCGACACGCTGGAGATTCGCATGCCCTCCATGCACCAGAAGGGCGTGCAACGCACCTATACCTACCACGAGGGGCAGGTCAGCAAGGACGGCGTGCTGCTGAATTCCTCATGCGCCAAAGGCGTTTGCGAGAATTACTTTGGCGATGAGTAAGGTCGCCACCATGTTTGTAACATAAAGTCACAGGCCGTTACATAGCCACACATTGCCAGACATGCGACAAGGCCGGGTCATCATGAACGGAGAAGATCATGAACAAGCTCGTGCCGCTGTTTGGCGGTATGGTGCTGCTGGCGGGATGTGCCGCCAGCCCCGATAGCGTCCGGCCCACCTATATTCCCGACACCGCCTATTCCAGCCTGAACTGCCAGCAGTTGGGCGAGGCGGAACTGAAGGAAGGCGACGTGCTGCAGACCCTGACGGACAAGCAGCACCGCGCCCGCAAGACCGACACATGGGGGGTCCTGATGGTGGGGCTGCCGCTGTCGGAAATGACCGGCAGCGACGTCAAGGGCCTGCTGGCCCGTGAAAAGGGCAAGATGGAGGCCCTGCACCGCGTCCAGATCGCCAAGGAATGCGCAGGCACCAGCGGCATGAACGACATGGGCCAGCCCGCCACGAACACCCCCACCGGCGGGACGGCGAATACCGGCGCCAACAGCTATATCGGCGGCACGGGCAACAGCAGCACATATGGCAGCGGCGCCTATGACACCGGCATTTCCGCGCGCGACAACACGCCCGGCCTTGGCCCCAGCGGCATGATGAACGACCCCGGCGGCATCGGCACCACCACAACCCCGGCCGCCGACCTGCCGGGTGCTGCGGACTTCCGCCACTGATCCTTTCGCAGGGGCGCTGCCCCTGCACCCCGCCAAAGGGTATTACCCTTTGGAAACCAGAACTTTTAAAACGGATCAGGGTGCAGGGAGCGCGTTCCCTGCCGGGTCCGGAGCAAGCCGCCCGGGTCTTCTGCGGCCTCGCCGCCCCTATACATTTCGTGACATTTTCGCCATCCCGTTGCGAAGCGTTCTCATTTATGGATAATGACGGGATACCATCCATCGGGGATGGGAACAGCGAGGGCAGGCCCTGGTGAAGATGCGCAATATTTCGGTATTTTTCCGCCCGGGGGCACACACCTGATGCCGCGCATCACGGTGCGGCGGGTGCATGGATGGTCGGCCCTGATCGCGGCCCCGAGCCTGCTGTTTTTCGCGCTGACGGGCATTTTCCAGATCTTCGGGTTTCACGAATCCCATAACGGGTACGTTCCCGTCCCGATCATCGAAAAACTGGGCGAACTGCACAAGAAACAGGCCTTCCGCGCGAAACCGCCGCGTCCCGGCCCCCCGCGTCCCGCAGGGGACAGCGGGCCGCCACGGCCACGGCCGCCCGAATCCACGCCCGTGCCGACATTGCTGCTGCGCTGGTTCTTCGCCCTTGTATCCGCCAGCCTCATCGTCTCCACCGTGCTGGGCGTGTGGATCGGCCTGACGCAGACGCGGCAGAAGAAACTGCATTACGGCCTGCTGGCGGCAGGAACGCTGATCCCGGTCGTGCTGGCGATGCTGTAGCCGCCAACGCCTAGCGCCAGGGATAGCCGTCGGGGTCATCATCCGGATCGCTGGAAAGCAGGTCTTCTTCCCCTTCCGGATCCTCGCCGCCTTCATTGTCCCACGTTTCCACGTCCTCGTCGTCCTCATCCTCCTCCTCCCCGTCATGTTCGGGCAGTTTCAGCGGTGCGGGCACGTCGTTTTCCTCCCCCGGGCCGGGGGCGGTGGGATCGTGGTCTTCCGGATGCGGGTCGGGCGGGGCCTCTGGCGGGATGCCAAGGCCGGGTCCGGGACGCGATGGCAGTGATGCTGGGCACATGAATGTTGTCCTCAACCTCTGTGCTGCCCCAAACCGGCGGGACGGGGCAAAGTTCCCGCACGCCCCCCGAGCGTGCGCATCATGGACCGGTCGGACAACATCCGCCCGTCCCCGCGATATGGCAGGGAACTTCGCAACGGATGTGGGGTTATCGCCCCACGATGTCGCCACGCTGCCCCCGGCCATGACCCCGGTCACGATATTGTGGCGATGCCCCCTTCCCGAAGGTCCGAACAATGAACAACATCCTTCTCGTCGTCATCGTCATCCTGCTGATCGGGGCCCTGCCGACATGGCCATACAGCGCGGGATGGGGCTATTACCCCTCGGGTGCGCTGGGACTTGTGGTGCTTGTTCTGGTGGTGCTGATGATCATGGGACGAATATGACGCCACACGCGCGCCCGTAAGGCGCAGGGTGGATGACGACAGGCGGCCGGGCCTTCCGTGCCGCCTGTTTTCATGTACGGCGCATGGCGGTGGACCCTGTCGCATGCCGCCTCTGCCGCTTCGTGGCGGGCGACGCCCCGCAATGCCATGCGCGCCTGTACTGAACGGGACAATGCGCGACCGCGCGTGTCATCGGACCGGCACTATTGCGCGAAACCCCGCCCCCATACATGCCCGTCATGCCGCAGGGCACGCCGCATTGGCAGACCCGGAAATCTGCGGGGGGATTTTCTTTCCATGCGGGCATATTGAACCACATGACGTTCCGTTACGTCGTGCATGATGCAATGCCGGATGCGAATCGGTTATGATCGCGCCATATCCCGCGCACGCCACAGCAGGAGGAACACGGCCCGTCATGCATGCACTGCCGCCCATGCCACCGCACATCACCCTGCGCGTCGGCGCGGCCCTGCCCGCCCCCGTGTCACTGCCGCACGGGCATGTCGAATTCGTCATTGGCGACGTGCATGGCGAACGCGCGCACCTGCATGCGCTGTGGCAGTACTGCGCACGGCATTTCCCCACCGCGACGTGCACCTCGCTTGGCGATGTGATCGACCGGGGACCGGACAGCATCGGCTGCCTGATGGATGTGCTGCAATATGCGCGCGCGGGGCGGCTTGCGGGCACGGACATCACCTTTCACGCGCTGCCGGGCAATCATGAACAGATGCTGTTCGCGCCGATCTTCAACGCGGAATATCCCGACATCTTCGTCGCGGGGGGCGGGGACTGGCTGACGCCATGGCTGCATCCGCATGGGGACCGGCGCCGCGCGCTGCTGGAGGCCGCGATCGCGGCGGGATTTGCGCCGGACGTGGCGCGATCCGTGCTGGATCATGGCATCGCCCGGTGGAAACCCGGCGCGGATGGCCGCCCGCCCATCGCCACGTTCCGCACCATTGGTTCGCTTCTGATGCTGCATGCGGGGATCAACCCCACCGTGGCCGATCCCGTGGCCTGGGCGCGGCGCTACAACCCGCTTCATGCCCATGACGACGACAATCCCCTGTGGATACGGGAGGAATTCTACACCGCCCCCAACCCGTGGCCGGGCGGGTGGTTCGTGGCGCACGGCCACACGTTCGAACACCGCATTCCCACCACGCCGGACGGCACCAGCAAGCCGCCGGGCGACCTGCGGCCCGAAGGGTACAGGCTGGGTCTGGATGCGGGGTCGAGCGCGACCGGCATCGTCGCCGCCGCCGCGATCCGCAACGGCACGGTACAGGTCATCACCGCGCATGAAACGTGGGACGTGCCGGAGGATGTGTGAAATAACCGTTTGAAAACCACAAAAGCCCCGGTCGCCGCCTTATTTCTGAAGGCAGCGTTCCCCGGGGCTTTTTCGATCCGAAGCCCCGTCAGAAACTTTCTTGTGATTCTCCGGTCGGGCTATGCGCCCGTGGGGACGGCGCAGCCACATTCGTGACGCGCCGCGTCCTCCACCACTGCTTTCACGGCTGTCTGCGATGGCCATTCCCGCAGGACCGGACGGCCCGTACGGTCCCATGCATGCAGCAATGTCTGCTTCCACTCATCACGGATTTCGCGTGGAATCTGGCGGATCGAGCGTTTCATGGCGTAACCTCCGTCATGCAGGGGCAACGTAATCCCCACAGGCACATAACATATCGCAATCATGGCCTGTGGAATGTGGATTTTTCATGAATTCGCCCCATCCCCGATCATAAGAATGTCAACCGCGGCCCCTACATGCCGGGGCCGCCCGCACTGCCGGGACCGGCGCCGGACTGTTGTGGGGAACCGCCCACGCCGCCCACGCCGTTGGGATAGCTGGAACCACCCGGCGGGGGCGCATGCCGCCCGCCACAGGCCGCAAGCCCGGCACAGACCGCAAGAAGACAGGCAAGACGCATCGTGGCGTGTCGCATCGGACACTCCCTGTTCAGAATGACCAGAAGTTCGGGGATTCGGGGGACGGCGCCCTATTTCTGCGGCGTGCCGTTGCTGCTGACGCCGGGGCCGCCGCCATCGTCCGACCCGCCGCCACCGGGCTTTGGCTTGTCACACGCCGACAGCGCGCCAAGCAGGACGACAGCGGTGGTGATTTTCATGATGCGTCCCAAAGGCGCCTCCCATGTGATCCGTGTTGACGACATGGCCCGTATTGAACGGACCGTGTTGACATGGGTTATCCCATCCATACGGTGTCAACAGACCGCGCGGCGATGAGTTGCCTGCGAAAACCGGCCTCTTTTGACCCATGGACATGACCAGGGACGTGAAATGACTGAAAAATCCGCGAAATTCTCCGGCAAGGTGGCACTCCTGACCGGGGCGGGGGGCAATATCGGCCTGGCCTGCGCGCACCGGCTGGCCCGCTCTGGCGCGGCGGTGGCGCTGCTCGACATGAATGCGCAGGCGTTGCAGGCGGCGGAAAAGGCCGTGGCCGCGCATGGGGTGAAGGCGCGTTCGTATGTGTGCGACGTCACCGACATTGCGGCGGTGCGCGATACGGTGGCGGCGGTCGTGGCGGAATTCGGGGCCATCGACTTCCTGTTCAACAATGCCGGATACCAGGGGGCGTTCGCGCCGGTGCAGGAGTATCCCGAGGACGACTTCGCCCGGGTCATGGACATCAACGTGCGTGGCGCGTTCCATGTCCTGCGCACGGTGTCGCAGCACATGGTCGCGCGCAGGTTCGGCCGCATCGTCAATACCGCCAGCATGGCGGGCGTGCAGGGACCGCCGAACATGGCGGCCTATGGCGCATCGAAATTCGCGATCATCGGCCTGACGGAGGTGGCGTCGAAGGACCTTGCGCCGTACAACATCCGCGTCAACGCCATCAGCCCCGCCTTCATGGGGCCGGGCATGATGTGGGACCGGCAGGTGGAACTGCAGGCGAAGGTCGGCAGCCAGTATTTCTCCACCGACCCCAAGGAAGTGGCGAAGCAGATGATCGGCAGCGTGCCGATGCGCCGCTATGGCAATATCGAGGAAATCCCCGGCGTGGTCGAATTCCTGCTGGGCGAGGATTCAAGCTACATGACCGGCGTAAACCTGCCGATCGCGGGCGGCATCCTGTAAAACGGAAAAAAGCCTTGAGGAACGCCGCCTTTTTCAAAAAAGGCGGCATCCAGAAACTTCCGTTCCCTTGAAAAACCGGCCTGTCACGTTTTTCCGCCATACCAAACCCGTCCGTTTCCCGGGCGTTGGCATCGGCACGACCATGACAAGGGAAAACGGGACAGGTGATGCGACGCTTTTCATTCCGGGGGACAGTCCTGCTTGGCGGCCTGCTGCTTGCCACGGCGCCGGGCGCATGGGCGCGCGAACATACCCGCCAGCAGCAGGCCCGCGCGTGCCAGGGCGATGCGCTGCGCCTGTGCGCGACCTCCATCCCCGATGAAAAACGCATCACCGCGTGCATGCAGCGCAAGATTGATCGCCTGTCGCCACGCTGCCGGGCGATGTTCACCCCGCCGGGCACCGACACCCCCGGCGGCGTGACGCAGGCCACGCCGCCCGTCGCGGCACGCCCGCCGGACGGGCAAAGCTGAACGCAACCCGGCGGCAGGCGGCGCGTTTTCGATGTTCCCCCAGCAGGAGCCTCCTTCATGACACGAACACGCACGATGACCGTCCTGATGCTGTCGCTGACGCTGGCCTGTACCGGCCTGTCCGGGTGCAAGCGCCATCACGAGACAGCGGGCGAGAAGCTGGATAAATTCGGCAACAAGGTGCAGGACACATTCGACCCGCCCAAGGGCCCGGCGGAAAAGGCGGGACGCAGCATCGACCGCGCCACGGGCAACTGAAGGCAAACATGGCCGGAAACTTCCCGGAAACTTCTAGGATCCACGCGCGCGGGGGCCCGTGACCGCCCGCGCGCCCATGCCCACCAGCGCCAGCAGCGCCGCCAGCATCATGAACGCCACCGACAGGCTGCTGTACTGCGCGACCATCCCGATCAGCGCGGGACCGATCAGGATCCCGGCATAGCCCATGATCGTGACCCCCGACACGGCGGCGGCGACGGGCATGACGCGCTGCCGCCCCATCGCGCCATACAGGACCGGCACGATATTGGCGCATCCCGCCCCCATCAGCGCCAGCCCGCCAAACGCCACCCACGGGGCCGCCACCATCACGACCAGCGCCAGCCCCGTCGCCGCACAGGCCGCACCCATGCCGATCACCCACGCATCGCCCATGCGCCGCACGATGGCGTCCCCCGACAGGCGGCCCGCGACCATCATGGCGCAGAACGCCACATACCCCGCCCCCGCCCGCGCGGGCGGCAGGTGCCGTGCGGTGGACAGGAAAACGGCGCTCCAGTCCAGCACCGCCCCCTCGACCAGGAACGCGACACAGCACATCGCCCCCGCCAGCAGCACGACCCCGTGCGGCAGGACCAGGCGCCGCGCCCCCGCCTGCCGCGGGGGTGGGGATATCGCATCCTGCGGGCCAAGCAGGCCGCCCGCCGCCAGCGCGGTCGTCCCCCCGACACACGCCACGACGGCAGCGGAAATGGCGGCGGGCGACAGTCCCAGCCCCAGGCCGCCACTGGCCCCCGCGGCGCCAAGCAGCGTGCCGACGCTGAACATGCCGTGGAATCCCGACATCATGGGCCGCGCGCTTTCATGTTCCACCGCGACGGCCTGCACGTTGATGACGCAGTCCATCGCCCCCATCGCCGCACCGAACAGCAGCAGGCACGCCGCCAGCGTCGCGGCGGTGGAGGCCAGCGCAAGCCCCGGCAGCATCAGGCACAGCAGCGCGCACGCCACCAGCAGCACCCGCCTGCACCCCACGCGCGCAAGCAGGCGCGCCGCCAGCGGCATCCCCACCACCGACCCCAGCCCAAGGCACAGCAGCAGCAGGCCCAGCCCCCCCGACGACAGGCCCGCCCGCGCCCGTGCGAACGGAACCAGCGGCCCCCACGCCGCAAGCGCAAAGCCGACCACAAGGAACACCAGTCGCGTCGCCACCTGCCGCCGCCGCAGCCCACCGGACGGTCCACTCGGCGGTCCACCGGGGGGGCCGCGCCGGTCGTCGGGCAAATATCCGCCATATTCCACTGGCATGTCAGCAGGGTTCCTTGTTCACGGCGCCGGATACGGACGTCAGGGCAGGCCGGCACGCAGGCGCGATCCCGGCGAACAGGGATAGGGGATTGTGCGCGAAACCGGCAACCCTGCGCGCCACCATCCGTTGCCCCTGTGCTTCTACTGGGTCCATGACGGACCATGGGAGAAAGATCATCATGACGACATTCCACACCCTTCCCACCCCCACGCAGGTCCCTGCGCGGGGGCGGGACACCCGCGCCACTCCCGCGCAGGCCGGCAGCGTGCGTTCAGCCCTGCGTCCGGCCATACGTCCACTGGCGCTCATGCTGTGCCTTGTCTCCCTGGCGGGATGCTATGGCGGGCGGGACTGGCACCACCACCACCGCCGCGACGGGTATTACGGCGGGGGATATTATGGCGGGCGCGGTGGGCCGGGCGGCGGATATGGCCATGGCCCCGGCGGTGGACGCGGATGGTAGGTTCCCCCCCGGTGGCGGGCGCGATGGCAGGCGGGAGGTTGTCATATGGCCGCCCCCACGCCACCATGCGCGCCACCACAGATCCGGGGAGCCTGATACAGGATGAAAGAACAGATCATACAGGGTGTGATTTCCATCGCCGTGGCGCTGACGTTCCTTGTGGTGTTGCAGATGGTCATGCGCTGAACGGTGTGGCGCGCCAGCATGCGGCCGCGCCGTCCGCGCAGGTGGGCCGGATGCACGACATTCCCTGCGGTCATGGACGGCGGGACAGGGCACGACGCGCGATCTTGCCGTGATCTTTCCCCACTCCTGCCGCAATGGCCCTGTGATATGTCACCCGGCAGACCCGTTAGTGGAGAATGCAGGATGAAAAAAACGATACTTGGCGCGCTGGCGCTGATGGTGGGTCTGGCCCCCGCCCTGGCGGTGGCGCGGCCGATGCCGCCGGGTTACCACCATGGTCCGCGTTACGAACGCCGTGGCTGGCGCGGGCCGCCGCCACGCATCTGGCACAGGCCGCCGGTATGGGGCGGCTATTACGGGCCACCGCCGCCGCCGCCTCCGCCGCCGGTCTATCCCTACTGGTAAGCAGGCAGGCCCCGGCATGGGAAATCCCCGTCCGGGGCCGGGCATGCAGGCATGCATCCATGCGCCGGTGCCCATGCGCCAGTAACGGGGCCGCATGCCATGTGTAACCGGCGGCATATTTCATGACATGTCCGCCATGAATACCGACCATCATTTCCTGTCGGGAAATTAACCTTCAATCAATACATGGGACACCATGATAAAGGGTGCGTTATTTTTTCGCATCCATGCAACCCGACGCCAGCCATGGCGTTGACCCCGTATGGCCGATCGCGACGATCACGCCAGCAGACGTGTCCACCCCCCCCGGGGCGCGGGCACGAACCCAAGGAAATCAGGAACCATCATCATGGGTGAATTTACCGACAAGCTGAAGGGCACGACCGACAAGGCCGTGGGCTCCATCAAGGAAACCGTCGGCAAGGCCACGGGCAACGAGGATCTCGAAGCCCGGGGCATGGCCCAGAAGCTGAAGGGACAGGCCGAAAAGGCCGTCGGTAGCGTCAAGGGCACGATCAACAAGATCTGACCCCCCTGCGACCGGAGGAGACGGAGCCTCAATTCCGTCCCCCCTGCCGTTCCTCCCCGCCGCCCTTCAGGCGCGCAGGGGAGGAACACAGCCCCGGCCCCCGGGGGCGCAGACGACCACTTCGCGCATGCCATGGCCCCCATGGCGTGCGTTTTTTATGTACGCCCCCCCACCCCTGTTTCGCCAGAAGTCATGGTTTCCAAAGGGCAATGCCCTTTGGTGGGGGTTCGGGGGCAATGCCCCTGAGGCACAGACGCCGTCACACCACCCCACGCCCCCGCACAGGTTCCAGCGCCGCATCCCGCCCCTCCAGCCACCGCCCGTCACGCGCCACCCGTCCGGCGGCGGCGTCAAGCGCGCAGTTCACGACGATGCGCCCGCCCCCCGGTGGCACCACGCTTTCCAGGCGCAGCGTATCGGGGCCGCTCATGACATCGAATGTACCGATCGGCCCATTGGCCTGGCGCAGCCACGCCGTCGCCGCCCCCTGCCCCGGCAGCAGGCGCACATCGGCCGCCCGCACCAGAAGCTCTGCCGGGCCGTCCCCGCCATTGACCGCGACGGGACGCATGTCCGGCAGGTCCGCGATGAACGCGCCATTCGCCACCCGTCCGGGCAGGCGGGTCACGTCATGCATGAACTCCATGGCGAACGGGGTGGCCGGCGCGTCGTGCAACTGCTGCGGGGTGCCGGCCTGCACGATGCGGCCGTCGCGCATCAGGGCGATGGTGTCGGCAAGTTCGCTGGCTTCGTGCCGATCATGGGTGACAAGGATGGTCGTAAGCCCCAGCCGGTCATGCAGTTCACGCAGCCAGCCACGGATACTGCGCCGCACCAGCGGGTCCAGCGCGCCGAACGGTTCATCCAGCAGCAGCTCGCGCGGCCCCGTCGCCAGCGCGCGCGCCAGTGCGACACGCTGGCGCTGCCCGCCCGACAGTTCGTGCGGATACCGCCCGCCCATGCCCGGCAGGTGCATCAGCTCCAGCAGTTCCTCCACCCGTGCGGCGATCCGCGCACGATCGGGGCGGATGCGGCGCGGGCGGATGGACAGGCCGAACGCGATGTTGCGCGCCACCGTCATGTGGTCGAACAGGGCATAGTTCTGGAACACGAAGCCGATATTGCGCGACCGCGCCTCCAGCATGTCCACGCGCTGCCCATTAAGCAGCACGCGCCCCGAATCATGCGGGTCCAGCCCGGCAATGATGCGCAGAAGCGACGTCTTGCCCGCGCCCGACGGGCCAAGCAGCGCGGTAAAGCTGCCCTCCGCCACGTCCAGCGACACGTCATCGACGATCGGGCGTCCCCCCACCCGGCGCGTCAGGTTTTCAAGGCGTACGCTCATGCGGCATCCCCCATCGACACGGCGGCGCGTTCCACAAGGCCCCGCACCGCGACCACCGCCATCGCCATGAGCGCAAGCAGCGCCGCCATCGCAAAGGCCGCGACCGTCTGGTATCCGTTATACAGTGTCTCGATATGCAGCGGCATCGTTTCCGTCAGGCCGGGAATATGGCCCGACACCACCGACACCGCGCCGAATTCGCCCATCGCCCGCGCCGTGGTCATCAGCACCCCCGACACCAGCGCCGCGCGCGCACCGGGCAGCGTGACATGCCACAGCACCCGCCACATCCCCGCCCCCAGCGTCATGGCCGCTTCCTCCTGCGCGCGGCCCATATGGCGCAGCATCGGCATCATCGTGCGCGTGACATAGGGGAAGGTGACAAACAGCGTTGCCAGCAGGATGCCCGGCGGCGCGAACATGACGGGATAGCCCCAGCGTTCCAGCGCCGCCCCCCACCATCCCTGCGTGCCGAACACCAGAAGCCACACAAGCCCCCCCACCACCGGAGAGACGCTGAGCGGCAGTTCCACCAGCACGATGACCAGCCCGCGCCCCGGAAACGAAAACCGCGCCAGCGTCCACGCCGCCATCACGCCGAAAAAGCTGTTGATCGCCACCGCCAGCGCGGTGATGACCATCGTCAGCCGGATGGCCGACAGCGCATCGGGATCGCACAGGGCGTCCCACGCCGGGCGCAGCCCATGCGACAGGGCGGCGGCGAACACCATCACCGGCGGCAGCAGCACCATGATCCCCACCAGCGCCCAGACAAGGGCGGCGAACGCCCACCGCCCGGCGCGGTCCGTCATATCCGCCCTCATGCCGCGCCCCCGCCACCGCCACGCCCGACATGATGGCGCAGCCATGCAATCAGACCCAGCGACACCATCGCGATCCCCACCAGAACCAGTCCGATCAGGCTGGCCCCCTGCGTGTCATATTCCTGCAGGCGGATGACAATCAGCAGCGGGGCGATTTCGGTATGGAACGGCTGGTTCCCCGCAATGAAGATGACCGAGCCATATTCCCCGACGCCGCGTGCGAACGCCATGGCGAACGATGTCAGCAGCGCGGGATACAGCGCGGGCATCACCACGCGGGCCACCACCTGCGCACGCGTCGCGCCAAGGGTGCGGGCCACTTCCTCCGCCTCGGGCGGGAGGGCGCGCAGCACGGGGGCGATCGTGCGCACCACGAACGGCAGCCCCACGAACATCAGCGCGACAATGATGCCCGCCGGCGTGAACGCCACCTTCACCCCCACACGGGCCAGCGGCGCACCGATCCAGCCATGCGGGCCATACAGCGTCGCCATCGTGATGCCCACCACGGCGGTCGGCAGCGCAAACGGCAGTTCCACCAGCGCGTCGATCACGCGCCATCCCGGCACCCGCGCGCGCACCAGTCCCCATGCGATCACCACGCCCGCCACCACATCGAGCGCCGCCGCCACAAGGGCGCAGACGAAGCTGACCCGCAGGGCCGCCCCCATCCGCCCGTCATGCAGCAGATGGCCGAAGGCGGCGATCCCGCTGCCGAATCCCTCCGCCCAGGGCCGCGCCAGCAGCGCCACCAGCGGCAGCACCACCAGCGCGCCCAGCCACACGAATGTCAGCGACAGCCCGACACCCATGCCCGGCAGGCCCTGCCGCCGCCCGCGCCACGCGAACAGGCCCCCCGCCGTCACGTCACGACCGGGTGTCATCGGGCATAGATGCCGTCAAAGACGCCGCCATCGGCGAAATGCGTCTTCTGCACCTGCGTCCAGCCGCCAAGGGCTGCGATGTCGAACGTCCGGGTATCGGCAAAGGTCGCGCGGTTTTCGGCAAGGATGGACGGCGTGACGGGGCGGAAATAATGTTTCGCCCCGATCCGCTGCCCCGCATCGGTGAACAGGAAATCAAGGTAGGCGCGCGCAATTTCCAGCGTGCCATGCGCCTTCGCATTGCGCTCCACCACCGCGACGGGCGGTTCGGCAAGGATCGTCAGCGGCGGCACGACAATGTCGAACTGGTCCGGCCCGATGTCGCGCGCGGCCATCAGGGCCTCGTCCTCCCACGCCAGCAGGACGTCGCCGGTCCCGCGCTGCACGAAGCTGTTGGTCGCGCCCCGCGCGCCGGTATCAAGCACCGGGACGTGGGAAAACAGCGCCCGCAGGTACGCCCGCGCCGTGTCCGGCGTGCCGCCCGGCTGGCGCAGCGCCCAGCCCCATGCCGCGAGGTAGTTCCACCGCGCGCCGCCCGATGTCTTGGGGTTGGGGGTGATGACCTGCACCCCGTCGCGGATCAGGTCGGGCCAGTCATGAATCGCTTTCGGGTTGCCCTTGCGCACCAGAAAGACGATCGTACTGGTGAACGGGGTCGAATTGTGCGGCAGCAGCCCCTGCCAGTTGGCGGGCAGCAGCCCGGTCGCCGCCAGCATGTCGATGTCATAGGCCAGGCCAAGCGTCACCACGTCGGCGGGCGCGCCCTCCTGCACCGAACGGGCCTGCGCGCCGGATCCCCCGTGGGAGGTCCGCACCATCACCGCAGCCCCCCCATGCGTGCGCGCCCATTGCGCGGCAAAGGTGCGATCGACCTCCTGGTACAGTTCGCGGGTCGGGTCATAGGACACGTTCAGCAGCGTCGTCGCCGCCCACGCCGCGCGCGGACGCCCCGCCAGCAGCGCGGCACAGCCCAGCCCGGCCTGAAGGAAACCACGGCGGTTCGAAAGGAATGATGGCTTCATGGAACAGGTCTTCCCCGGCGGCGTCACGCATGACGGACATCCCCCCGCAGACAGCCGCGCGGCATGGCGGCCGGACGGGGGATAATTAAACCATTCAAGATCGTTTAATACTCTAGGTCACGCCCGCGAAACCTGTCAATAATCATCTTCCATGGACGTACTTCGCGGCAATTAACGATTCACATGTGTTTTATATGTCACCATAGGCAGGACGGGAGTTTGATTTTTCGTGTGATATTTCATGCAATTATGATCAAACATGCGCGCCATGCGTCCTGCCGTCGCCAATATGCACATGTGAAATGACACTTTTCATATTTAACTTTGTTGACCGTATTATAAAATCACATTACGGATATGGACCAGATTGCATCCCCCGTTTCCTCCCTCCCTTCTCACCGAGATGGTCTTCCCATGACATCCTTGCCAAGGTCAGCCACAGCAGGCGCGATGCCCTCCCGCTTCGCCTCCGTCATCATACGGAATGCGCGCTGCCTGCGTGCCGCGCCGCTGGCGGGGTCGGCCGCCCTTGCGCTTGCGCTGCCATGGGGGGGCGTGGCCGCCACACGCGCGCAGGCCGCCACCACACCGGGACACAGCACATCCGACGCGGCGCATCCGACACTGGCACATCCTACACTGGCGCAGCGCACGCATGCCACACCGTCACACATTACGCCGTCACATGTCACGCCCTCCCCTGCACCGGCCACACCGGTGTCGGGGGGACAGGCGGAAAACATGACGGTGCATGTCGGCCCGCGCCCGCCAATCCAGACCTATCCCCACGCCAACCCGGTGGGACAGCCGATCGTCATGACCGGGGCACAGAACCGCATCAACGGCCATCCCTATGACTGGGGCGTGTTCAATCGCGGCAACGGGGAATCCGCGGGCTTTGGACCGGTCGGTCAATACGGCGTCGCCCCCTGGGCCGAGGACTGGAGCCGCCTGCGCGACAGCAAGAACCACACCGACCCGTTCGACGTGCTGAAATACATCCCGCTGACACCGGACGGGCTGGTGTGGATCAGTTTTTCGGGCGAGACGCGGCTGCGCAACTGGTTCGAGACACGGCCCAACCTCGGCACGCAGAAACCCAACGATTCCGGCCGTTTTGGCGTGCGCAACCTGTATGGCGCGGACCTGCATATCGGGTCGCACCTGCGGTTTTTCGGGCAACTGATCAACGCCGATGCCGGCGGGTGGGGCGGATACGGATACGGCTCCACCTATCGCAAGCGGCTGGATGCGCAGCAGGCATTCGTGGAGACGCGGTGGAACCTGTTCGGCGCGAAAACGGGGTTCATGTTCGGGCGGCAGCAGTTCCTCGATGCGCCGTCCTACATGCTCTATAACCGCGAGACGCCGAACGTGCCGCTGTCATGGGACGGGTTCCGCGCCTATGCCATCTGGGACCGCATCCGCATTGATGGCTGGGACTTCGTGCAGACGAATGACAGCCAGAACAAGATGTTCCACGACACCGAAAACTATTCCACGCGGCTGTACGGGTTCGACACCACATGGGCGCCGCCGGATTTCCGGTTCCTTGGCGAACGTGGCTACTCCTTCGTCGATGCGTTCTATATCGGCTACAAGCTGTCGGGATCGGCAGGCGCCATCGCGACGCAGACGGGCACGGCGACGGGGTCGAACACGCGCAACAATTTCGGCGTCCGCTGGCACGGGCAGGCCGGGCCGATCGAATTTTCCGTCGGCGCGGTGTGGCAGGGCGGCGTGTTCCGCTATGCCAAGACCAACGTCGCACGCAATGTCAGCGCCTATGCCATCAACTCCATCGTCGGATACCGCGTGCCAAAGGACAGCCTGCACACCTTTGCCGGGATCCAGACGGATGTGTATTCCGGCGGCAACGACGCCAGCAAGAGCGGGGATATCGGCACCTATATCTCGCCGTTCAATCCGCAGACCAACTACCTCGACACCACGACCTACATGACGGCGTCGAACCTCATCAGTTTCGCGCCACTGGTGCGCGTCACGCCGTTCAAGTCCGTCAGCATCCAGATCAAATATCCCCTGTTCTGGCGCGACAGCACCAATGACCGGGTTTACAAATCCTCTGGCGCCTACAGCTTTTCCGGCAACTTCGGCGGAAAGTTCATCGGCATGGCCCCGCAGGCGTCGCTGGCGTGGCAGATCAATACACACCTGTCATGGACGCAGTACGTCTCGCGCTTCATGACGTCACGCGCCCTGAACGAGGCAGGCGGGTCGAGCGGGACCTATTACCAGTCGAACTTCGTCTTCCGGTTCTGAAGGCTCAGGGGCCGTGCCCCTGAAACCCCACCAAAGGGCAATGCCCTTTGGAAACCAGTCTTTTTAACGAATCAGGGGCAGCGCGCGCCCTGCCGGGTCGGGAGCAAGCGGCCCGGGTGTTTCACGCGACACCAGCCTCAGGGGCTTTGCCCCCGAACCCCCACCAAAGGGCATTGCCCTTTGGAAACCATGACATCTGGACAGGTCAGGGGGCAGGGCGTGCGGCGGCGCGGAACAGGGAGGCGACGCGGCGGCGCAGGCTCGACAGGTCGGGCAGGACCACATTATGCAGCGCGCGCACGCTGTCATGGGTGGCATAGAACCGCCGCCCGACCACATTGGTCAGCACGATGGCGGTACCGACAAAGATGCCGTCGATTTCAATAATTGTTGATTCCAGCATGATCTGTATCCGAAAAAATCTTTCTGTATTCCAGACGATTCCGGCAGACCCCACGGGTGCCTATCGCACTGGACGGAAATGCCGGGGCCACGCCGGCGCAAAGAAAGCAGGACATCGACTGTATCCACGGGTATATGGTTCCATGGGACTGACCTTCCAGGGGAATGGCGATGCGATATGGGCCGCATCATATCCCGGCATGGGGCGATGTCAAGATTAAACAGTTCTGTTTCGTTCTAACGTATATTATACGGATATATATGTGTTTTTGCAGTTGCCATATTTTCGCCATTTTATCAGATGGTTACACCCATATTTGCCCGTCACGCCGGGACGGCGCCCCTCGCGCGCAGGGCCAGACATCAGCGGGAACACCGCATTTTCTGGATTCCCCCTTAAACCACGCACCAGATGCGGATATAGGGGCCGCGCCATGGACTGATACATTCCCCAACATCAGGGACGCCTGACAAAACTGTTCAAAGCTGATAGTGATGACAGGCGAAGCGAATTCACCAAGGCAGATTAAATAAACATTTATATTTCAAGTATGTTTGCGGTTTATTGCCCCCGATACACTCTCACGCCATGCGCATGATCGCACCATGTCCGCCCGGACACATGCCATGGCCCGCCCGACCTTCGCCAAGGAGATAAGCCGTCAGAATGGCCGCCACACCAATGCAAGCCACCACACGCCTGAGGCTGCTGGAACAGGCATGGCCCCTGATTGCACGGAAGGGCTTTGTCAATACCAGCATCAATGACGTGCTGGAGGCTGCCCACGTGCCCAAGGGGTCGTTTTATTACTACTTCTCCTCCAAGGACATGTTCGGGCAGGAACTGCTACAGTATAACATGTGCGAACATGCAGAGGCGATCCGCATGTTCCTTGCCAGCCCGCACCTGACGGGACTGGACCGGATGATGGCGTACTGGTCCTCATGGGCGGAACGTGAATCCAGCCCCGACCCGCGCCAGAAATGCCTGATCGTCAAGATCGGGTCAGAGGTCAGCGAACTGTCCGACGGCATGCGCGCGGTCATGGAACGCGGGATCGACATGCTGGTCGGGCTTCTGGACGGGGGGATTCGCGCGGGCATCAGCGACGGGTCGATCTGCCCCGTCATCGAACCGGCGAACGTGGCGCGCGAACTGTTCCATTTCTGGCTGGGCAACGCGGTGGCGTTCAAGATCCACCGCAATACCCGCCGCCTGACGCGCGCACTGGAAACCACGCGCCGGATCCTGCAGGGACTGCTGCCCGATTGCAGGCCCTCCCTCACGCTGTAGGCCACGGTTTCGCGAAGGACGCCGCCTTTCGCAAACCGCGCCCCTGCTTTTCACTCCTGGGCCGTCTCCCCGCAGACGATATCGCAGCACGCGCCATGTTCCAGCGTCGTGAACCTGTCCGCCGGCAGTCCCGCCACCGCAACCGCGCGCGCCAGGCGCTGCGCCGGTTCGTCCATCGGTTCATCCGTCAGGCGGAACGTGCCGAAATGCATGCCGATCCCCCGCCGCGCGCCAAGTTCGACAAAACCCGCACAGGCTTCCTCCGGCGTGACATGCACGCCCGCCATCAGGTCGCGCGGGTTGTACGCCCCGATCGGCAGCAGCGCCACATCCGGCGCGCCCAGACGTTCGCGGATCATGCCCCAGTGGCGGCCATGCGCCGTATCCCCGGCAAAGAACACCCGTTGCATGCGTCCCTCCGCGCCGGGCACCTGCATCATGAACCCGGCCCACAGGCTGCGGTTGCGGTCAAAGGGGGTACGTGCGGTGGCGTGGCGCGCGGGGGTCGCGGTGATCCGCACGCCGGCCGTCTCCACCCCCTCCCACCAGTCGAGTTCGACCACGCGCCGCATTCCCGTCCCGCGCAGGTGGCGCGCATTGCCCAGCGGCACGACCACCACCGGGTCGTCCCCCCGCCGCGCCAGCGCGCGCAGCGATGGCAGGTCCATATGGTCGTAATGGCAGTGGGAGACGAGGATGACGTCAATCGGCGGCAGGTCCGCCAGCGCCCGGCCCGGCGCGCGCACCCGTTTCGGCCCGGCCCATTGCACGGGCGAACACCGTTGCGAGAAGATCGGGTCCGTCAGCACCGTCACCACCGACCCGTCCGCGCGCGCGATGCGCAGCAGGAACGTGCTGTGGCCGATGAACGTCACCTGCACCGCGCCGGGTGCGGGTGGCTGGTACGGGTCGCCGGTGGGGGCGGGGTTGTCGATCCATGCGGGCCAGTCCGACGGCGGGCGGTTGCGCTGCCATTTCCAGATCGCCAGCGCACGCAGCCTGCGCGGGGTCCAGCCCTGCGGCAGGATGGCGGGGGGATTGTAAAAACGGGTCCCATCGCAATGGTCGGTGACACGAAATGGCGGCATGCAGGCTTTCTCCGGCGCGAAGACAGCAGTATGTCGCGCCGGGTTCCCCCGTGGCAAATCCGCCCCCCTCCTGCACGGGAAACGCACGGCGCCGCCGAAGAAAACATAAAAAAGTGTCTGGTGAAGCCTTTTTCAAAAAGCTTGGGAAGAACGCCGCCTTTTTGAAAAAAGGCGGCACCCGGAAACCCTTGTTGCCGCCCCTGTCCTCACTGCCCGTCAAAGGCATAATGGAACAGCAGCATCCCGTCGGTTTCCGACCACGGGCCGGAGCGGGTGTACCCACCCTCCAGCCCCACGCGGAAGCGGTGGTCCACCTGATAGACGATGCGCCCGCGCGCATTCCCCGCAAGGCCGCTGGCCCCATACCCGCCATAGGAATCGGGGGGCGTGACCTCCGACTGCAGCAGCGAACTGGTGGGATAGTACGGCGCGCCCCTGCTGTGATATTCCTGATATCCCGCCTCGCCACGCAGGAACCATGTCCAGCGGTTGGTATGGCCCGACCATTCCACCGGCACCATCGCGGCGAAATATTCATGCGGGGAGAAGTAGCCCCCCTGCCCCCACGTGAAGAAGTAGGAATCCTTTTTGTATCCGAAATAGATCAGGTCCGCCCCGACCCGCAGGCGCTGGCGTTCGTGGTACTGCCATACGGTCGCACTGCCCCCGGCCCCGGCCTCGGTCTCGGTATTGCCTTCGACATTGTGCCCCTCGAGATAGGCGAACCCGCCCCCGGCATAGGCATTCCACCCGGCCTCGCCCCATTCCAGCGCGCCATGGCCGAAATTGCGCGTCACCCCGCCCCAGCGCCGCCCGGTGCCGGGATCGCGTTCCCCGGCATAGGACAGTTCGCTGTCGGTCACCATGCGCCGCCCGCCGCTGATGCGCAGGATCAGGTTGTCGGTCAGGTGCGGCGAGAATTCGACGCCCCCCACCACGTTCGTCTCCGCAAAGCCCAGGGGCGAGGATCCGACATCCGCATTGAACCAGCGGTTGAAGTAGCTGAGGTTCAGCCCCACGCCCTGCGTGTCGTAATGGTGATACGCCCACGCATGCGCGCCATTGACCGCCACCGTCCCGAACTGCCGCGCGGAATTGGCGCGATCAAGCGGGTCGCCCGTGAACAGCAGCGTCGGTGTGACGGAAAATGACAGGCGATGGTCCCACGTCCCGAACGGCACGGTCGCGGTGATCGGCACCGCGAATTCCGTCAACTGCCGCAGGCCCGGCGTGCCGGTACGGCTGCGCACGAAGGTATTGGCGTCCAGTTGCGGCGAAATCGAATCGCGCAGGTACACACGCTGCCGGTCGGTGGCCTGGATCTGGTCGTCCTGATGCAGGTAATGGTACGTATCAGGCAGCGGCGCGCCACGCAGGTTGACATACTGGCTGTCGATATCGGGCCAGCGGTAATCCGGCTTCAGGCTTTCACGCCGCCCGCAATGCACCACGCCAGGCATGTCGCACTGCTGCGCATGGACATGCTCCAGATCCGAAAGCTGTTCGCGCATGGAATGGTCCATCCGGGCCAGTTCGGCGCGGATTTCCCATGTCAGGGGGCTGTCGGGCGCCACCGCCTCCAGCCGTGCGGCATAGGCACGCGCCGTCTTCATGTCATCCGCGCCGCCCGCATCGCGCGCGGCGGCGGCAAGGGCGTAGATGTTGCCGGGCCGCAGCTTCAGCGCCGCCTGATCCTCCGCCAGGGCGCGCACGGGTTCACCCCGCGCCTGATAGACACGGCCCATCGCAAGGTGCAGGTCCACCGAGTTCGGGTACTGCGCCAGAAGCGGCGCCAGTTCGGCCTGCGCACGGCGGGCATGGCCGTGGGCGTCCAGCCCCTCCGCATCGAGGATGCGCAGCGCAAGGCCGATCTGCAGGCGCAGGCGCGTCTGGTCGGACGTGACATGCACATCCGGCCTGTGCGCCATCTGGTCATACACATCAAGGCAGCGACGCGCATCGGCCGCGTCATGTACCTGCAGGTACAGCCCGGCATAGGACAGCATCTCCCACGGCTGCGGGTCGGGGGTCAGGCTTTCCTCGTGCACCAGCACTTCCCGCGCGGCCTGGGGCATGTTGTGGTCGATGAACGCATTGGCGATCATCCGCCCGCGCGCGCCGCTGGGATCGGCGCGGTCCGCCAGCGCCATCAGGCCCGTGCGGTCGAAATGCGGGGCGGCGTCAATGTCGCGGATCTGCTGCGCCAGCGCGATCTGCTGCGCCAGAACGTCCACGTCACTCGACCGGTCATCGGCGCGGATGCGCGCCAGCAGGCGTTGCGCCATCGCGTCGTCATTATGGTCAAGCGCATAGATCATGCCCGCCTGCAGCGCCTCCGTGCTGGCGGTGGGGCTGGCGGTCAGGGATTCCATGATCCGTGCGGCCTGCGCGCGGCGTTCGGGCATGTCGGTCCGGTCCAGCGCCTGCGCCAGATGCAGCCGCAGCCACGGGTTGCGCGGGTCGGTCTCCACCGCGCGCAGCAGCAGGGCGATGCGCTGGTCATCGCTGGTGGCGCGTTCCGCCTGCGCCGCCAGGATCTGCCCCTGCACATGCGCGACCATCGCCTCATGCCCGCGGCCAAGGCGCGCGATCAGGGCGCGGGCCTCGTCCTCCTGCCCGTCCTGCGCCGCGATGTCGGCCAGGTTGAACAGCGCATCGGCATTGTCGGGCCAGCGTTGCACGATGGCGCGATAATCCTGGATCGCCTCGGCCGTGTTGCCCTCGCGCCGCGCCAGCGCACCGCGCAGCGACAGCAGCGTCAACTGGCTGCCCCGGCGGCGCGCCAGCACCTCCAGCCCTTCCTGCGCGCGGCCGAATTCACCCAGCGCGATGGCGCGCGCGATCCCCGCCACCAGCAGGTCCGGCCCGCCGCCACGGCCGCCCTTCGCCCCCATGTTCCAGCCATCGAGGCTTTTCAGCGCCACGTCCCAGCGCGCCACATGGTCGGGGTCCAGCGCCCGCGCACGCAGGAAATACGCCCGCGCGCGTTCACGCTGCCCGCGCGATTCGGCGACATACCCCAGACCGCCCAGTGCCTCGATATCCGTGTCATCAACCGCCAGCGCCTTGCGGAACAGCGCCTCCGCATCGCCATAGCGGCGCTGCGCCAGCAGGGTATAGCCCTGCATGCGGTCGTTCGCGGCATCCAGCCGTCCCTGCTCCGCCAGCGCGCGCTGGCGCAGGTCGCGGATTTCGCGGTCATCGGGATGCAGCGACAGCCATTCGTCATAAAGCGGGACCGTCTGCCCCGACACCGATTCCCACAGCAGCGCGCCACGCCATGCCGCCATCGCCTCGGTCCGGATGCCCGCGGGCACCTGCCCGGACATCAGCCGTTCAAGCCCGGCCATCCCCTCCGTCCGCGACACGGCCTGATAGGTCAGGACCTGATAGTAGGTTAGCGCCGCGCCAAGGTCATGCGGGTTGCGCGCGACATAATCGGCCAGTTTCGCCCGTGCCTCCGCATAGCCGACCGGCGTGCCGCCAAGGATGCGGTAATATTCCATCGCCAGTTCGGGTGGCGGTTCGCCCTGGCCGAAAAGCTGACGGTATTTCAGCATCGCGTCATGCATCTTGCCCTGCGCGACAAGGGCGCGGGCCTCGGCCAGCAGCTTTTCATTGAGCGGGCCGGTGCGGATCATCCCGCGAAGCTGCGCCACCTCGTCCGCGACACCCTGATGGTGGGACAGTTCGTTGGCCAGGCGCGTCGCGTCCTCGAAATTCCCGCGCGCCACCTCGATCCGTCCCTGCAGGAACAGGGCATCGGTGCTGTCGGGATCGATCTGCAGGGCGCGGTGGACGGCCTCATGGGCGCGGACCATGTCGCGATGCGTCAGCCAGTAATGCCCCTCCTCCAGCAGCAGGTCGAAGATTTCCGTCGCATGGGCCAGGCGCTGCGTCGCGGCGTCGATCGCCTGCGAACGCTGCGCGTCCATGGGGGTGATGTCGGTCGGGGGCGCGGCAAACGGGGTATTCGCCTCGTCCTGGTCCGACACGATATAGGGATGGGAATCCGGCACGCGCGGCGCGGGGGTGGGGGCTGCCTCCTGCCGTCCGTAATTGGGGGACATGCCCCCGGTATCAGCCCCGGTGCCGCCGGGGGCGGTGTCGGCTTTCGTGCTGGCTGCGGTGCTGCTGGCCGGGGGCGTGCCGACGGGGGCGGACGCGCCTGCTGCCGTGCCCGATGGTGCGGGATCGGTGGATAGGTCCTCCGTCGCATTGGCCGGGGGTTCGGCACCGGTCCCGCCGCTGGCGGCGGCACCTGCCGGTGTACTGCCGGACGCGGCGGCGGCAGGTCTGTTACCGTTCGGTACATTGGCGGCAGGGGCAGGCGTCTTTGCGGACGCACTGGCTGGCGCGGGCGTGGGCGTGGCCGCTGCTTTCCCCGATGGCGCGGGGCCGGTGGATGCCCCTTCCGCCTCATCAGCCGGGGCGTCGTCCCCGATATCGGTATCCGTGTCGGGGGACGCCGCGCTGCCGGGCGCGGAACTGGCGGGCGCACTGCCCGACGCGGACGCAGGCGTGCCGGACGACGCACTGGCAGGCGGCTTCGCGGGCGCGCTGGCAGGTGCGGGTGCGGGCGTGGCCTTACCCGATGGCGCAGGGCTGGTGGACGTCCCCTCCGCCGCGTCGGTCGGGGCATCATCCCCGGTGTCGGTATCCGTATCGGGGGACGCCGCGCTGCCGGATGCGGAACTGGCGGGTACGCTACCCGACGCGGGCGCTGGCGTGCCGGATGACGCACTGGCAGGCGGCTTCGCGGGCGCGCTAGCAGGTGCGGGCGTGACCGCCTTACCCGATGGCGCGGGACCGGTGGACGTCCCCTCCGCCGCGTCGGTCGGGGCGTCATCCCCGGTGTCGGTGTCCGTATCGGGGGACGCCGCGCTGCCGGGCGCGGAACTGGCGGGTGCACTGCCCGACGCGGGGGCAGGCGTGCTGGCCGGTGCGCTGGCAGGCGGCTTCGTGGGCGCGCTGGCAGGTGCGGGTGTGGCCGCGGCCTTACCCGATGGCGCGGGGTTGGTGGACGTCCCCTCCGCCGCGTCGGTCGGGGCGTCGTCCCCAATATCGGTATCCGTATCGGGGGACGCCGCGCTGCTGGGTGCGGAACTGGCAGATGCGCCGCCCGATGCAGGGGCGGACGGCTTCGCGGACGTACTGGCAGGCGCAGGCGTGGCCGGTGCCGCTGGCGCGGCGGTGGGGGCAGGCGGTGGGGAACGCATCTCCAGCGACGCCGGATCGAGGGGG
>NZ_JABJWD010000048.1:0-372 GCF_013155425.1 Gluconacetobacter entanii
AAAACGGGTGAGCAGAATAGTAACCATCAGCCTTTTGAACGCCGGTTCCAAGGCATGACGCGCAGAAGATTGGCCATGCCGCACCATCCTGTTACGCCAGCGAACATTAGTCCTACACCGACAAACGCCGATATTCCGAAGAATACGGGCGAAACAATTAAACCAAGCAGCACGCCGGTTAGCACTATCGTACCGGCTGTGATCTGCACCTGTCGCATGATTCCAGCGGTTGTGAGCGATCGACGACGGTGGGTAGTCTTGCCTGCCGCCACGCATCGATACCTCCTTTGAGAATACAGGCCGGTACTCCGTCAGCTGCTGATTCGAGCTGTAAGGTATTGGCAGTAGTGCGCATCCCGGACTTGCAGTGGA
>NZ_JABJWD010000049.1:0-1164 GCF_013155425.1 Gluconacetobacter entanii
TACAGCAAAAAGGGAGTGCCGAAGCACTCCCTTTCGCTGAAGTCAGTCTGACTGATTTTGGGATCAGTGCAGGATGATTTCGACGCGACGGTTCTGCGGTTCGCGGGTATCCGGGCCGGTCGGGACCAGCGGATGCGCTTCACCATAGCCGTGGATGTCGATGGCGTTGGCGGGCACGCCGTCACGGATCAGTTCAGCCTTCACGCTGTCGGCGCGACGCATGGACAGGCCCATGTTGTACTTCTCACCACGCGGGCCGGGATGGGCTGCCGAGTTGTCGGTGTAGCCATTGACCTCGATGCGGGTGGTCTGGACATGGGTGGAAGCCTGCGCGGCTTCGGCCACGATCTCACGCGCACGGCCGGTAAGGGCTGCGCCGTCCCAGTCAAAGAAGACGAGGTAGGTGCGCGCCGCAGTCGGTGCGGGCGGGACAACGGCGGGGGCCGGCGGCGGCGGCGGCGGCGCGTTGTTGAACGCGTAGCGGACACCGACGATGAACTGGTGGTTGAAGCGGTGGTCGAAGCTTGCGTGACCGTCACCCGCCGTAAAGTTGCCCATCGTGAAGGACTGCGGCTGACCGATCATGCGGTATTCGGTGGTCATCTGCAGGCCCGGGACGCCGGGGATGTCATAGGCCGCACCGACGATGCCCTGGTAGGCGAAGCCGCCCTTGGTGCCGCTCAGGCTGCGTGCGCCGCCGGGGTTGTTCGCGCCGATGGTGACATCATGCGCGCCCTGCCACAGGTAGCCCGCGCCGACACCGACGAACGGGGTGACGGGGACGTCGATGCTGAACAGACGCTTCAGGTCGATGTCATACAGCACGTTGACGAAGCCGCCATAGGAGCGGTCGGAGCCCTTGTCGCCGCGGCTCTTGCTGTAGATTTCGGACCAGTTGTAGTCGCCCTCGACCTCGGCGCGCAGGCCGTTCCCGAAGCCCCAGCCAACCGCGCCGAAGCCGGTCCAGCCGTGACGGTGGCCGACCTTTTCACGGCCCGGCTCGGTGCCGCCATCGGTGTCGGCAAAGTGGCCGTGCTGGGTCTGGGTCAGGTTGTAGCCACCCCCGATGTCAACATACGGACCGGTGATCGTCGTGGCCATTGAGGCCGCCGGAGCGGCAGCCATCAGGGTCGTTGCCAGTAACGCCGTGCGAAGACGCATATT
>NZ_JABJWD010000005.1:0-494 GCF_013155425.1 Gluconacetobacter entanii
TTATCGCGCCGGGAATATGCTCACGCGCATATTCATCTGCACTGCGGATGTCGACTAGGATTGCGCCCGCAGTGATCGCTGCGCGAGTATCGGCGGGAGAAATAGACGCAAGCGTCATAGTATTAATCCTTGCAATAGAGATAGCAGAGGGGGAGGGCAGCAGCGTTGCTGTGCAGGCGGCCCAATGAAGCAGGAAGCACCAGGAGGGCAGCTTAATGCATGCCCATACCGGAACCATCGGCCTTCAGGCCGGTGAGCATGTCAGGGTTGATCGACACACCCGGTCGCTGAAGCGTCGCACAACGATACGAAAGCGGAATTAATCGCCCTTTTTTGAGCCTCTGATCCGCCCCCGAGGGTCCACCGGCGCGGCTCCGCTGCCGCTCACGCAAGGCGTTCGCTGCGCCGCTCCCGTGGGCTTCGGGGACGGCCCAAAGATCATAGAGAGAGATCACAAAAAAAATTGTTATTTATCAATGATGTGATGGGGGGGG
>NZ_JABJWD010000050.1:0-12685 GCF_013155425.1 Gluconacetobacter entanii
CTGGTTGCCGACATACAGGCAGTTGCAGACCTTGGGGTCGGAATAGATATACAGGACATGATCGCCAAACGGCTTCTGCAGGAAACGGTTCGGCGGCAGTTTCTGCAACATCTCCAGACGCTGCGGCGTATTCGCCGGACGCGCGACAAACCCTGCGGCGGCCAGGCTGTTTTCGCGATCGGCAATCTGGTCGCGCACGCTTTCACACCCCGAAAGCGACAGGCAGGCCACGGCCATGAATGCCGGGACCGCCAACAGATTCCAATTCGTCCTGATCTTGGTTTTCATCCACATACCCCTTGTTCCATCCTGTTCATATTCCCGATCCGAAACGCTGGCAAAGGCGAACAGGATGCCATGCAGGACATGGCGCATGGTTCATCGGATGAAAATATCACGTTCCCGCTGCGTCATGACATATCCCGGGGCATCGATACATTATTTTTCATCGACTTTGATCTATCTCATGTCCGGGGTGAGGCGACCCATGCGATATCAAAAGGGCGATGGGGGCATCGCATATCGAATCATCACTTTACAACTTGCGGGGCCAGCATATGGCCCCGCACTTTTTTTGTGGATCCACCCGTACCGCGCCATGATGCGCGGATACGAAAAACCCGCCATGAGGAACCTCATGACGGGTCATTCCCGGTGCCCGTCAAACGGCAGGGGGCAATGCCGACCGACAGGCGATGCGCGTTGTGTTCAGGCCACGGAACCGCCACCGACGCCATGTGACGTCGCCTGCGCCGCGACATGGGGCGCGATGTCTCCCTTGCCCGCGGCGGGCATGGGAATCGTTGCGACCGCGTCGTCCTTGAGCATGTATCCCTGCCCCCAGACCGTCGTGATCAGGTTTTCACCGCCCGCCTTCTGCAGTTTCTTGCGCAGCTTGCAGACGAAGACGTCGATGATCTTCATCTCGGGCTCGTCCATCCCGCCATACAGGTGGTTGAGGAACGCATCCTTCGTCAGGACCATGCCCTTACGCAGCAGCAGCAGTTCGAGGATCATGTATTCCTTGCCCGTCAGGTGGACGGACCGCCCGTTGACCGACACGTCACGACTGTCGAGGGAAAGCCGCAGCGAACCTGCCTGCAATGTCGGCTCGCTATAGCCTTTCGACCGGCGGATGACCGCCTGCATGCGCGCCGTCAGTTCCATCGGGTCATAGGGACGGGTCACATAATCGTCCGCCCCGATGGAAAAGGCCTTCACCTTCGCCTGCGCACTGTCCTGTGCGGACAGGATCAGGACCGGGGTGGCAATCCGCGCCGCGCGGCAGCGCCGGACGACATCGTGACCTTCCATGTCCGGCAGGCCAAGTTCCACAACCGCAATGTCGTAATCATACAGTTTCAGCATCGCAATCGCATCATGACCCGAAACCGCATGATCGACCATGAACCCAACCGCCTGAAACTGGCTGGCTTCCTTCCCCATCATGGCTCTGTCCGGTTCAACCAGCAAAACACGCATATCGACCACCAATATTTTCGTTAATATGTGTTACTACCTATAGGTGTATTTTTTTCATGAAACAATCTTTAGGTTGTGAATAAGCGGTGACACACTCATTCAATGCGGGAATATAATCCTATATGTTTATAGATGAGTCCACAGGCCATCGCGGATTCTCAATGAAAACAGGAATTCATTTATTTATTGCATGCAAAACCGCCATCTGGCCGTGCCTCAAAAATGACACGTTCCGCGTGTCATCCTGCGAAAATGATGGCAGGCCTGCGCGTCCGGCACAGCCATAGGTGGCGCCGTGTCCTTGCCTGCATGCCCATGGGAAAATGGCATGTAACCGCGGGTTACAGACCCGTTCCCACGGGTCTTGCATCGAGTCCCCGTTCATGAAACCAGGGGGGCACGCGGGATGTGCCCAAGGCAGGTCGCCCGTCCTGTCCCGCCCGGGGCATGGCGCGCGGCGCATGCCCCACATCACTATGTCGTGATGTCTACCGCATGATTGACCGGCCCCGCCCCATGGCCATAGCCCGGCGCGGCCACAATGGCGCGGTAAAGGTAGGCCCGCGCCCGGTCGATGGCCGCAGGCAGGGCCATCCCCTGCCCCAGTCCCGCCGCGATCGCGCTGGCCAGCGTGCATCCCGTGCCATGGGTATGGACCGTCCGGACACGCGTGGACGTAAAGCTTTGCACCGTTCCGTCCGAATCCACGAACACATCCACCAGTTCGTCCCCCGGCAGGTGCCCCCCCTTCAGCAGCACCGCATGCGCACCCATGTCGCGCAGGTCCAGCGCCGCCTGCCGCATGTCGCCATGCGCACGTACCGGCCGCCCCAGCAGGACCTCCGCTTCCGGCAGGTTGGGGGTCAGCAGCGTCGCCAGCGGCAGCAGCCTTGACTTCAGCGCCGCCACCGCCTCCTGCCGCAGCAGCGACGCCCCGCCCTTCGCCACCATGACCGAGTCCAGCACATAGGGCACACCGGGACGGGTGGCGATCATGTCGGCCACCGCACCGATGACTTCGCTACGGCCGAGCATCCCGCTCTTGAAGGCATCGACGCCAATATCGTCCATCACGCAGCGCATCTGCGCGGTGACGAAATCCGGCGGGACGGGAAAGACGTCATGCACGCCACGCGTGTCCTGCGCGGTCAGGGCGGTAATGGCCGTCATCGCGAAACCGCCCAGCGCGGTGATCGCCTTGATGTCGGCCTGTATGCCCGCGCCGCCGCCACTGTCGCTGCCGGCAATGACAAGGATACGCCCGCGCATCGTCAGGCCATCATCTGCACGGCGGTGATGGCGGCGCACATGTCATCGACCACCTGCCGGACAAGCTGTTCATCCTCCGCCTCCACCATCACGCGGATCAGGGGTTCGGTCCCGCTTTCACGCAGCACCAGACGCCCACGTTCACCCAGGCGCGCTTCCGCCGCGCGGCGCGCCTCGGCAATGGCGGGATCCAGCAGGGGACTGCGCCCGGCAAAGCGCACATTGCGCAGCAGTTGCGGATAGGGCGTGAACATGCGGCAGACCTCGCTTGCCGGACGGCCTTCCTCCACCAGCACCGCCAGCACCTGCAGGGCGGCGACAAGGCCGTCGCCCGTGGTGGCGAAATCCGACAGCAGCATGTGCCCCGACTGCTCCCCGCCGAGGTTCGCGCCAAGTTCGCGCATCTTCTCCACGACATAGCGGTCGCCCACGGCGGTGCGGATCAGGTCCAGCCCCTGTTCGGACAGGAACCGCTCCAGCCCCATGTTCGACATCACGGTGGCCACGATCTGCCGTCCCGCCAGACGCCCCTGCTTCACCCATGACCGCGCGATCAGGGCGAGGATCTGGTCCCCGTCGATCAGGCGTCCCTTCTCATCCGCGATCAGCACCCGGTCCGCATCCCCGTCCAGCGCGATGCCGATATCGGCACGGTGCCGCGTGACCGCGTTGCACAGC
Organism: Gluconacetobacter entanii; assembly: GCF_013155425.1. NCBI lineage: Bacteria > Pseudomonadati > Pseudomonadota > Alphaproteobacteria > Acetobacterales > Acetobacteraceae > Gluconacetobacter > Gluconacetobacter entanii. The sequence continues at coordinate 3,430 of NZ_JABJWD010000050.1, forward strand.
GCCTCCGGCCGGGTGGAGCCACAGCCCTCGTTGATGTTGATGCCATCGGGGTCGCAGCCGATGCGGATGACCTCCGCCCCCAGTTCCCACAGCGCAGTGGGCGCGACGCGATAGGCCGCGCCATTGGCGCAGTCGATGACGATACGCAGCCCATCCAGCCGCAGGCCACGCGGGAAGGACGACTTCGCGCTTTCGATATACCGCCCCGCCGCGTCGTTGAGGCGCGAGGCCCGGCCGATCTGGTCCGGGGCGGCCAGGCGTCCGCTGAGGTCGGAGCGCATGGTCTCCTCGATCTCGGCCTCGACCTCGTCGGACAGCTTGAACCCGTCGGGACCGAACAGCTTGATGCCATTGTCACCATAGGGATTGTGCGAGGCGGAAATCATGACCCCGAGGTCCGCGCGCAGCGACCGCGTCAGCATGGCGATCGCGGGCGTGGGCATGGGACCGACCAGCGTGACATCCATCCCCGCCGACAGGAAGCCGGAGACCAGCGCACATTCGATCATATAGCCCGACAGGCGCGTATCCTTGCCCAGCAGCACACTGTGGCGATGCGTTCCCTGAATGAAACGCAGACCGGCGGCCTGACCCAGTTTCTGTGCGATCTCAACCGTCATCGGGTCCTGGTTGGCGGTACCCCGAATCCCGTCGGTCCCGAACAGTCGTCTTGTCTTCGTCATGCCTGCGCCATCCCCGGGCTGCTTGAACTGGTGTGCATGGACCTACCTTACCTGCCGCGCGCAATCCAGTCCCTGCCATATCTTCAGGCCCTGCATCATGACCCCGACATCGTGAACCCGCAGGATCGTGTTCGCAAACACCAGTCCGGGCAGGCTGGCGGCCATGCTGCCCGGATCACGCAGCGCGGCGTCGGCAATACCGGTCACCTGCCCCACGAACCGCTTGCGCGATACACCCAGCACCACACGGCACCCCAGATTGGCCAGTAACGGCAACCGGGCAAGAAGTTCCATGTTCTGCGCCGCCGTCTTGGCAAAGCCGATCCCCGGATCGACCATGATGCGATCGCGCGCCACCCCCGCCGCCACGGCGTGGTCCACCCGGTCGCGCAGTTCGCGCACGACATCCACCGCGACATCGGCATAGGTCGCATGGTCGTTCATCGTCTCCGGCGTGCCGCGCATGTGCATCAGCATGACCGGGCATCCCGCGCGCGCCACGACCGCCACCGCCGCAGGGTCGTGCATCAGGGCGGAGACGTCGTTGACCGCATCCGCCCCCGCCGCCAGCGCGCGTTCCATGACGGACGCATGGCGCGTATCGATGGAAATCACCGCACCGCGCGTCCGCGCGTCATTGCGCAGGGCGGCGATGACCGGGGCGATCCGCTCCCATTCCTGCCCCGGGGTCACGCGGGCCGCGCCCGGGCGGGTGCTTTCGCCGCCGATATCAATCACCGTCGCCCCCTGCGCCAGCATGTCCGCCGCCGTGACAAGGGCGCGATCCGCCGCCAGGTGCCGTCCGCCATCACTGAAGCTGTCGGGGGTGGCGTTGACGATGCCCATGACCCGCGCCCCGTCCGGCAGGCCCGCAGCCCCAAGGGGCGCACAGACCCGCGCCAGCACATCCTCCCACCCCGGCGGGATCGCCCCCACGGGCACAAGTCCCGTGTCACGATACCCCCGCCACAACCGCGCCAGCGAAAAGGCAACCGGCCCCCCACACAGCCAGCGCGCCATGCCAAGGCGCACCGCATCCGCCGCCGCCTGCCCCGACAGCAGTCCGAGCGGTTCGAGAAGCCTGTCGTCGTCCGTCATCTATCGTCCCGTATGCCGCATCTGAGAGGAAATCATAAAAGTTCTTGGTGAAGCTTTTTGCAAAAAGCTTCGAAAGACGTCGCCTTTTTGAAAAAAGGCGACACCCAAAAACTTTTATGATTTTCAGCATGTTGCTGGGGACAGCTTTTCAAACAGTCCCCTGAAAACAGAATGGCGGAAGAACGCATGTGGTTCTTCCGCCATCTTCATCCGTCAATGAAACCGCACCGAGGCGTCAGCCCGGCTGGGGCGCGGGCCCGACATCCGGCCCCGCCGCAGGCCCCGGCAGCGACCCCGTGGGGGCCGACGGCGGAACCGACGGACGGCGGTTTTCAGGCATCGGGTCATCCACCACAACACGGGTGATCTTCTCGCCGCGCAGGACCTGGCGGATTTCCTCGCCCGTCAGGGTTTCATATTCCAGCAGCGCCTCGCCCAGGCGATGCAACTGGTCGATATGTTCCAGCAGCAGCGTCCGCGCCTTGAGGTAGGCCGCATCAATCAGGCTGCGCACCTCGTTGTCGATCTCACGCGCGGTTTCCTCCGACACGTTCTTGTTCTGCGTGACACTGTGGCCAAGGAAGACCTCCTGCCCGTTGCCGCCATAGGCCACCATGCCAAGCTTTTCGCTCATGCCCCATTCGGTGACCATGCGGCGGGCAACATCGGTCGCCATCTTGATATCGCCCGACGCCCCGGTGGAGACGTTGTCCGGGCCAAAGATGATTTCCTCCGCCGCGCGGCCACCCATCGCCAGCGTCAGCTTGCCGATGCACCACGACCGGCTTTCGGAATAACGGTCCTTTTCCGGCAGGCTCATGACCATGCCCAGCGCACGGCCACGCGGGATGATCGTCGCCTTGTGCACCGGGTCCGACCCGGGCGTAAGGATGCCGACCAGCGCATGCCCGCCCTCGTGATAGGCGGTCATCTTCTTCTCGTCATCGGTCATGACCAGCGAACGGCGCTCCGCCCCCATCATGACCTTGTCCTTGGCGTTCTCGAACTCCAGCATCGCCACCGTGCGCTTGCCCAGGCGCGCCGCCATCAGCGCGGCCTCGTTCACGAGGTTGGCGAGGTCCGCGCCGGAGAAGCCCGGCGTGCCGCGCGCGATCACCTTGGGATCGACATCGGACGCCAGCGGAACCTTGCGCATATGCACGCGCAGGATCTTCTCGCGCCCTGCCACGTCGGGGTTGGGCACCACGACCTGACGGTCGAAGCGGCCGGGACGCAGCAGCGCGGGGTCAAGGACGTCGGGGCGGTTGGTCGCGGCAATCAGGATCACGCCCTCATTGCTGTCGAAGCCGTCCATCTCCACGAGCATCTGGTTGAGCGTCTGCTCGCGCTCGTCATTGCCGCCGCCAAGGCCCGCGCCACGATGGCGGCCCACGGCGTCGATTTCGTCGATGAAGATGATGCACGGCGCGGCCTTCTTGCCCTGCTCGAACATGTCGCGCACACGCGATGCGCCGACACCGACGAACATTTCAACAAAGTCCGAGCCGGAGATGGTGAAGAACGGGACGTTCGCCTCCCCCGCGATGGCACGGGCCAGCAGCGTCTTGCCGGTGCCGGGCGGGCCGACAAGCAGCACGCCCTTGGGGATCTTGCCGCCCAGACGGGTGAACTTCTGCGGATCACGCAGGAAGTCCACGATTTCCTGCAGTTCGCCCTTGGCCTCATCAATGCCGGCGACATCGTCAAACGTGACGCGCCCCTGCTTTTCCGTCAGCATCCGCGCCCGCGACTTGCCAAAGCCCATCGCGCGCCCGCTGCCGGACTGCATCTGGCGCATGATGAAGATCCATGCCCCCACCATCAGCAGCAGCGGTGCGTAATTGATCAGGTAGCGCAGGAACGGATTGGTGTCGCTGTCGATCGGCTTTGCCACGACTTCGACGCCCTTTTCCGTCAGGCGCGAGATCAATGTCGGATCCTGCGGCGCATAGGTATCGAACGACGTCCCATCGGTCAGGGTGCCGGTAATCGTGTGGTCCTGCACCACGACAGACCGCACATGCCCGGTGTTCACGTCACCGATGAAGTCCGAATACGCCAACTGCTGCGATGCGTGCTGCGCGCTTCCCGGCTGGAAAACGTTGAACAGCAGCAGCAGCAGCACAATGATGATTACCCACAGGGCCAGGTTCCGGCCGAAATTATTCATCTTGCCCACTGTTCCATGTGCTGACGCCCTCGTGGGCCCACCGGGGCAGGCCGACTGACAGACACCAAGTTCCTGTTTACGTCTTTCTTACATAGGACGATCAAGGCATATTCACACCCCCCATGACAGACCTTTCTGTCAAACCGGGCGATGAATCTGCCCTGACGGCCCGAATCTGGCAAGCACCGTCGCAGGTGACGGGGGGGCAAAGGCAAAACGCCATCCCCGTTCCATGCCGGGGGCGAACACCCCCATATGCGGCACCGCCACCACCCGCCCGTCCCGGTGCAGCGCGGGCAGCGTGCGCAGCACCCGCGCGGGCACCCCGGGCCGCCCCCGTTCGCGCGGCCACCATGCAGCCACCGCCCCGGCAGCACCGACGCACAACCCGCGCGACAGTTGCACGTCCCCCGCCCCGCACAGCACAAAACGCCCGTCCCAGCGCACACCCGCACGGGCAGGAACATGTCCCTGCATCGCCGCTTCCTCCCGCGCCAGCAGCCATCCCCCCCCATGGACCAGCAGGCATGCCCCGCCCAGCGTCGCCGCACGCGGCGCGGCACACAGGGCGGCGACACCACCGGGGGAGGGTGGATATTCATGGCCGGAGACAGTACGGACCAGGGCGGACAGCACCCGTGCGGGCGGCAGCGCACGGGGCAGGACGACCCATCCCCCGGCATCGAACCGGGCATGGGCCGCAAGCCATTGCGCATCGCACGCATCACGCGCCATGCGCTGCGCCCCCGACAGATCCGCCGTCTCAAGAGACATGCGCCGCAACCGGGCATCGTCCGACAGCGCACGCCGCGCCCGGGCGCGTTCGGTGCGCAGGTCGGCATTGGACGGGTCCTCCACCCAATCCAGGCCGGCATGGCGCACGGTGGCGTACAGGTCGGCCTTTCCGACACCCAGCAATGGCCGGACGAACCGCACGTCCGTGCCCGCAACCGCCTGCGCCATCGCGGCGAGTCCGTCGGGACCACTTCCGGCGCGCTGGCGCATCAGCACGGTTTCCGCCTGATCCCCCCCATGATGGCCAAGCAGCAGGTCGAGGCTGCCCAGTTCACGACATGCCTCAACCAGCGCCCGGTAGCGCATGTGCCGCGCACGTTCGGCCATGCGCGGCCCGCGCGACAGCCCCTCCAGTCGCAGCAGGCGCGCCGGGATGCCAAGCGCCGTGAGGCAATGCACCGTCTGCACCGCCTCCTGCGCCGATTCCGCGCGCAACCCGTGATCCACGACCAGTCCGACCACCGCCCGCCGCCACCGACGCGCCAGCAGCGCCAGCGCAAGGCTGTCGGCCCCGCCGGACACCGCGATCGCAACCGGCACCGCATCAGGCCCATCCGGCAGCCATGGCCCCAGCGCCTGCATGCAGCGCGCGAATTCGGCATCCCCGATGACCCGCCCGCCATCTGCCGCCTTCATGCGTATGGTGGCCTCATCCAGTCTGTCCATGGCCATTGCAAAAATCATTCAGATGTTTCTGGCGAAGATTTTTCCAAAAACCTTCAAAAGAACGCCGCCTTTTTAAAAAAGGCGGCATCCAGAAACTTTTATTCATTATTGATTGGTCGTTTTACAGCAGGTGTTCAACTGCTGCACTTCGCCTTCTTGCGATAGACACCTTCCGCACTGCGGATACGGGCTTCAGGTTCGGGAAATTCATTCGACAGCTTGTCCAGCGCCTGACAGGCCGACGCCTTGTCGCCCAGCGCCACCAGCGTCGCCGCCACCCCCAGCAGGGCGCTTGGCGCGCGCGCGCCATGGGGGGAACGGTTATAGGTATCGTAATAAGCCAGCGCCGACTGCCGGTACTGCTTCTGACCCGCCAGCGACTGCGCCAGCAGGTACTGCGCATCGACCTGCCGCGGGCTTTTGGGGCCGGACAGCACCTGCTGCGCATCCGCCTGCGCCGCCGTGTAATCCTGCCGCAGCAGCGCCGCATTCCCTTCCTTGAGGATATCGGCCGCCGTGCGCTTCGCCGGGGCTGCCTCATCGGCGGAGGCCAGAGGCGCCGATACGCCTGCTGCGGCCCCGCCGGCAGCGGCCCCTGCGACAGCACCCGCGCCGGACGCACCGCCATGGCCGTTCTGCATCGCGAAATTCATATCCGCGATCTGCTTGCTCAGCGTGGCGTTCTGCTGCTGCACCTGATTGTTCAACTGGTCGATCTGCCCGCGCATGTCACGCGTCTGCTCCTCCAGCGTATTCACGCGGTCCAGCAGTTGCAGCACAAGGTTGCCATTGTCATCGGAAGTACTCCGCGCCACCGCCGGGCCATGCAGGGCCACAAGCCCAAGCGCCATCCCAAGAAGCCCCGTTCGCAGCGGCCGCCGCCCCGCGTGGACAAAGCTGGACACAACAGACCGCATGGATGAGATCCCCCTTCTTGAGAGCTTGTATCTTGCCGGCATGCATCAGGCGCCGGGTGGAACAGGCATATACCTAAAACAAAACCGGCCGGGTGATAAGCACCCGACCGGTTCCGTTAAAACCTCCATTTCCCATGATGGGAAAGGAAACCTTACTGCACCGCGGAAATCGCGTTGCGGTTCTGCGACCAGGAAGCCTCGTCATCGCCGGGGGCGGTCGGACGGTCCTTGCCGTAGGAGATGGTCGTGATGCGCGAAGCCGCGACACCCTTGGCCACCAGGTAGTCATGGGCGGCGTTCGCACGACGCTGACCCAGCGCGAGGTTGTATTCCTCGGTCCCGCGATCGTCGCAGTTACCGGCGATCTGGATGTTGACCTGCGGATACTTCGCCAGCCACGCGGCCTGACGGTCCAGCGTCGCCTTCGCATCGGCGGACAGGGTGTTCTGGTTCAGTTCGAAGAACACGCGGTCACCGGCATTGGCAACCAGGTCGGCTTCGCTGCCCGGGACGGGGCCGGTCTGCTGCTGGGTTGCGGCGCCGGTGTTGGCGGCCTTGTTCGTGTGATCGGAGCAGGCGGCGAGGAAAAGAGCCATGCCAGCGGCGCCAAGAAGCTTCAGTCTCATTACTTTTGATCCTGGATTGGTTTCTCTGATGATGGAAACCACTTGTTAAATTTCCGGGTACAAATTCTGCTGGTCCCGAGTCTCGTTTTGCCCTGCCAACAAACGTAAACAGAGACCCGCGAACGCTGGAGACCTGCGGGGTTAATACTTCATCGGGCCCACGATCGTCAAGTTGAAGCCAACACATATCGGACCTTCACCAGACGAAACGCTGCACGATATTGTACCCGTCGAGTGTTGTAAAAATGTCTCCTTTTACTGGTTCAGGGGCGACCATGTCGGGTCGGACGACATGCCGACCGGCAGGATACGCTCGTGGAAGCCGGTAATGTCGATGCTGCTGATGCCGGAGCTGAACCCCGCACCCCCCGCATGGGCGGCGCTTTGGCGGCAGAAGGCAAGGACCCGGCCATTCGGGCAGAAAGTCGGGCTTTCCACTGTAAAGCCCTGCGTCAGGATACGTTCCCCCGTCCCGTCGGGCGCCATGACGCCAAGGGAGAAGGAACCGTTGGCGATACGCGAAAATGCGATCAGGTCACCGCGCGGCGACCATACGGGCGACCCGTAATGGCCATGGCCATAGGAAATGCGCTTCGCATCCCCGCCACTGGCCGGCATGATATAAAGCTGCGGCGAACCGCCACGGTCGGAGTTGAAGACGATCTGTGATCCGTCCGGACTGTAACACGGGCTGGTGTCAATTGCACCCGACGCCGTGATCTGGTGGCGCGACATGCTTGCCAGGTCCACCGTATACAGGTCGGACCCGCTGCCGCGTGTCACCGACAGGATGACCGCATCGCCACGCGGGCTGAAACGCGGCGCGAACGACATGCCCGAGAATTCGCCCAGCACCCGCTGCTGCCCCGTATTGAGGTTGAACAGGTACACGCGCGGGCGGTTGTTGATGTAGGACATGAAGGCGAGTTCGCTGTTCGCCGGGTTGAAGCGCGGGGTGATCGTGTCCCACTGCCCGCTGGTCAGGTAACGGCTGTCGGCGCCATCCTGGTCCATGATCGCAAGGCGGCGCGTCTGGTGCGAACGCGGACCCGACATCGCGACATAGGCGATGCGGGAGTTGAAATACCCCTTCTCCCCCAGCAGGCGCGTATAGATCACGTCCGCAATGACATGCGCGATCCGCCTCCAGTCCTGGCTGGACGCGGTATAGGCGGTGCCCTGGATCTGGCTGCCGGTGGTCACGTCCCACAGGCGGAATTCCACGCGGATGGAGGAGCCGCGGTCTTCCGCCTTGCCCGTCACCATCGCACGCGCGCCCATCGTCTTGTACGTCGCGAAGTCGGGGCGGCCCGCCGGCATGGAGGCCGAAATGGGACGGAACAGGCCGCAATTGCCAAGGTCGGCGGAAATGACATCGGTAATCTGCTGTCCCATGCCATTGCCCAGCGACGGGATCACGATGGGGATCGGCGCGGTACGGGCCTGGTCCACGGTAATTTCCGCATCCGGCGCCGATTGCGCATGGGCGGCGCCAGAGGGCGCGAACAGCGGCGTCGCAAGCAGCCCCCCCGCGATCCCCGCCCCCATCACGCCGCGGCGACCGAATGCGGCGGCCAGGCGATCGGCATCCGCATCGGGGATAAGTGGCTTTACACTTGGACTCATCTCAATCGTCTCCTCGGTCTCGTCCCGTTTTACGGACGAAATACGAATTTCAGCTGTCGGGTCTGGCCCAGCAGGTTCTTGGGAATCGGCAGCTTGGCGCAGGTCGGGCTCAGCACCGCGTCGCGCGCCCGCTCGGCCAGCGCGCGATAGGACGGGTCACTGTCCATGCGGGCCTGCGTCTGCGGCGCGAACTCCACGATGCGGGCCGTGCCCGTGGCGTCCACCGTGACCACAAGATGCGCCACGAACTGCGCGTAATTACGCGCGGCCGTATCTTCGGAATAACAGCGCCGCACGGCGTTGCCGATCCCCTTCTGGTCGGCAGCGCTCATGGACTGGGTAATATCTCCGTCAGGCGTCCCGCCACCATCGGGCGCGCCACCCTGCGCGGGATTGGCACGCGCCTTGGGCGGATGGGTCTGCTTCTGGTCGGCGCGGAAGGAATCCAGCGTCGCCAGCAGCGAGTGTGTATCCGGGACGGATTTCTTCGTCTCGTTGGGCTGCGTGATGTGGGAGAATTCCTGCACCTTTGGCGGGGCGTTCTCCTCCGGCTGCGGCGACGGCGGCACCGGCGCGCTTGCGGGCGCGGGCACCGACTGCGGCTGCGGCGGGACCTTCAGCGCATCGGGGGACGGTTCCTCCGCCTTGGGGGGCGTGGGGGTGTCCGGCGTGGGG